>JAEEJD010000098.1 GCA_016281675.1 Lachnospiraceae bacterium | reverse complement strand
TTATCGGATGGGCGGCTGTTTCTGTGTTAAAATATTATCGTAACGTTCGAATTGTGTGATCATCACTGAAAGTGAGGAAGATGATTGTTTAGGATTGAGGAATACGATCATAGCGCGGATTGTAAGACGTTGGAGATTTCGCCTGAACTTTTTCATGAGGCGCTGAAGGAAGGCGTAATAAGTAAGAGCAGATTCCACGTAAAGAATGCCGGCGGGGATGATTTTGACATAGTTTATTATGACAACAATGATGATATAGAACCTGTGGACAGTTATCCGAAGTATCAGAAACCTCCTTATATGGCGAGGTATGAGATTTACGACGAGAATGACACGAAGACTCTGTGGCTGGAGTTTTTTGACGGCGTAGAGAATATGGTGTTTGAGGAACTGAATGAGTACACCATAGTTCTGACAAAGCTTGTGTTGTCTGTTACCGATATTGAGGTTTACTGTACGGATCGCAGGATATTCTATTTTGTGCAGCAGCATGAAAGGCTTCACGTTCAGGAGCAGCTTCCTTCAGATCTGGATAAAGAGACACTTCTGTATATTCAAAAAGAGCTGGCATCCGGGATTGAGGATGGGAGATTCAGGAGGCTGAGCAGTACATATGCATTTCACAATGTTTTTCTTTTGCAGTGGATCCTTGGAGGAAGGGATTTTTCAAGGTTTAAGTTCATTACCGTTGATATTGACGAATGGGCCGGGATCGGCGCGATATTGTCGTATTATGAGCGATACAGGATCGGGTTTGCAAGGTTCGGACTGAAATTCGTACTTAACGGAAACGGTCATATCGGGAAATTCCGGGATGAAGAATTAACCAGATATTTTGTGCTTGAACTTAGGGACGAAGAGGCGACTGATGATAATACACTTGTCGTTCCGAGTTTTATGGCGCTCTCCAAGATCAAGTTCCTCAAAGGGATCAGTCACTCCATCGACGAATCGATCCTCACGCCGGAATTCAGGGCGCAGATGGATGAGTATTATGACGACGTGTTCGGAAATGAGAAAGTGCTCGGGGTCATGATACGCGGAACGGACTATATCACGTCAGGAATGACGGGAGACAGGGTAATGGCATCGCCGCAGCAGATGGCACCGCTCGTTCATGATTGGGTAGAGGAATACGGGTTTGAGAGAATATTCCTTGCGACGGAAGATGAAGATGCGCTTCTTTACATGCGGGGCGAGTTCGGTCATCAGCTGGTCGCGCTGTCGCAGGAGCGTCTGAAACTGTCTGACCTTCGGCAAAATGAAATACTGTCCGATTATGAGAAAGAACATGCGGACGGGATGTACGAGGAAAAACTTGAGGATACTACCGTCAACTATTTCTATGCCCTGTATATGCTCTCAAAGTGTGACAGCTTTGTATGTTCGGGCAGGTGTAACGGGGCTGATATTGTGATGTCATTTAACAATGGAAGATTTTCTCATTTCTATAAATTTGCGGTTGGTGTGGATACTACCAATGCGTGATTTTTTGATCGGATAAGCTTGTTTAAACTGTAAACCGGATGAAAACAAAAAACACCCGCGTACGCGAGTGTTTATTTTCTTTTACTTGTAAATCATTGGATGGGCGGCGTATCCATCATATCAGGTTCCCTAGAGGGAGCGCAGGGTGCCTTTCCTGCTCGTCAACAATTTACGCTTTGAATCTATCACGGTTACGCAATTCAGTCAAGGGCCTTGCGAACCCGATTGTACTCGGATCAACCTGCCGGAATCAACATATGCTTTGATTTTTGCGGCTTTTACGTCAAACATGGTCGCAACATAATATATCTTTCTCTTGTTATCCAATTTGATGCTGATAAAAATATTGTTCTTGTATTCCTTGATAAGCTCGAAATTGTTACCGTTATATCCGACATAATCCGGAGCAGAAATTATTTCAGGTATATGATCGATATATTTTGCGGCAGTGAAGTGTTTTCGATTGATGAGATGTGCTAGCAATCCCTTTGACCGATAAATATCAAATGAGGGGAAAGATGTTCCTATTATAGCGTTTAGATCGGTGTTGAATTTGCATACTTTTATAAGATTGTCGTTCACTCTGACTCGCTTTCTTTAGACGTGTGGTCTCCGAGGCGTTGGGCGGAACGATTGCCTTGTACCCCGGAGACCCCCCAATATGAGTGTAGAAATGCCATCTCCCAAGATGTAGGCACATTATAGCTTATAGGATCGGGTATGGCTATATCGGAAATAGAGACAAAAAAACGGTCACTTAATCGATTGAAAAACAGAGCTTTTTGTACATAATTTCACATGTCCGATACATCGTGACAAAACCCTTGCGCGTGTGTCACAAATACGCTAATATATCAGTTATGAGAAGGTATCATTGGGTCAGGTTATATGCGCTCCTGTTGATGATCATCCTCTTTCTGCTGTCTGTTCTTGCCGTATCGGGAAGCGCATTTTCCATATTCAGGGAATCAGCCACCCAAAGGAGTATAGTGCACAGCGTCCAGGATATTGACCGCGCTTCCGCAGTTATAATGAAAGAAGTGACACAGATAGCGCGATCGGCCGGACAGGAGCAGTACGAGAGCCTCCTCGAGCTTGTCAGAGCGGAGGACGACACATCATTATCCGAGAAGGAACTGGATGACTATTTCCGGATGGGATATGCAAACAGGATCAGAGACAAACTCGGAGACAATGCTTCGACGATATGCGAAAACCTCGCTAAGTTTCTGGAAAACGGCGCTCCGGGAAATGTCAGAGTGATATACGATCCGGATACGGTGATCGATGAAGATTCAGACGGATCAGGCGTAACTACAGGCCTTCGGATCAGAAACGTCACATTTGAGTGCGACGGCCGTGCATCGGGCATCAGGCGCGACACGCTAAGCTACAGGATACGTTTTCCGGATGTTGTGTTTCACGCCGGAAACGACGATCTGTTCCGTTATGTGCTTGTGGCACAGAAAGGTATATACATAACCGGCCAGACGTCATCGATAATCGGCGACATCTACGCGGGTAAGCATTCCGATCAGGAACGCCGAGATGCGGAGATAGTGTACGGTGAGACCGGGACGTACGGCGGGATCAATATACTGACAACGCAGCTTGGAGTCAAAGCCGACAGAATAGTCTGTCAGGGCGATATTAACGTCAACGGATCGTTCGTGATCTTTTCGCCTCTGGCGGAGACGCTGGAGTGTTATGCGCAGCGGATGAACGAGATCAGGGGATTTTCGAAGGAGACTGTGTATACCCTGGACGGAGAGTTCATCCCCACCTACAAAATGGATGAAGCGCTGCTGACCGAATACAACGATACGATCAGCCTTGTCGACAGGTCGCTGGACCGTCTGGATACGATCTCGATCTATTACGATTCGAACAACGACGGGATATATGTAGGTAAATACCGAAAGCTCATTTCGGGTACGGATATAGAAATAGCCAATGATTTTACGGGTATCGTTGCAACTCCCGGAAACGTCATAATCCATAACGACGTAAACTTCGAGGGAACGATACTTTGCGGGGACAGGATATACATCATGGGAAACAACAACATTGTTTCGAACCCCGGCATCATCCGGTCGATTATGGCCTCGGATTTTAATGACGAAAACAACATCAAAGTATCAAATTATATTTCCGGCTTAAAAGGAGCGGGTTACACGGAACCCGAGTATTACGTGGTTCCTTACAGATAACAAACTAAAAGGCAGGTAGAGTATGGGCAAAAAGATCACTATCAGTATTTTTGACGGATTTGAGATCCTGATGGACGGAAAGCCGATCCTGGAAAATCTCTCCAACACGAGGAAGACAAAGCTGTTCGTAGCGTATCTTCTTGTGAATTCGGACAGACCGATAACGCACCAGGAACTGTTTGAACTGCTGTGGTCGGGCGAGGATTACGCTAACCCCGCAACGGCGCTTCGTACGCTTTTGTACAGGTTCAGATCCATGATAGATAAGGAAGGCGCCGACGGACTGGCCGGTGCGATAATCTCACATCGCGGTACCTACCAGTGGAACAGGGAGCTTGATGTCACGATCGACGCGATCGATTTTCGCGCGTTAGCGCAGGCGGGAATCAACCCTACCATATCCGCGACGAGGAGGAGGGATTATCTCGAGCAGGCCATAAGCATGTACAAGGGAACGCTCCTTCCGGATTTTTCATCCGAACCCTGGCTCATCGCCAAATCAGCTGCGTACCGTGACATGTACGTTGAGGCCGTAATGGCTTATATAGAGATTCTTAAGGCAGAAAATCAGACCGCGAAGGTCGTGCAGGTCTGCGAAAGAGCTCTCGAGCTTGCAGGTACGAGTGAGATACTCGAACTTGAAGCGCAGATCGCAAAGCTTGCCATTGCCAATCCGGATGCAACGGCAAAGAGCAGTGTTGTGAACTATTACAAAGAGGTTCGCGACCTTTCCGTAAAACTTCAGGATGAGGCTGACAGGATGCAGGTTGAGCTTCAGGAGGAAGTGATAGAGCAGCAGGCGTTCCTGTGCGATTACAGAACATTCAAGGAACTGTACAACCTTCAGCGACGCATGCAGTCGCGCTCAAAGGCGACTATATTCCTCGGACTTATATATGTCAGGATAGATGCTTCGGAAAGCGCAGATCCGCTTTATGAAGAAAAGACAATGACGGACATCGTCGGATGCTGCCAGAGAATGCTTCGTGTGGGAGATGCGATCTGCAGAAAAGCCGATTCGGAGATAGCGATCCTGTTCCCTGCGGAGAGCTATGAAGATGCAGTGGGAGTTCTTGAGAGATTAAAGAGCGCCTCACGGGAGCGGACCGATGAAGAGATCGTATTGGTTTACCGCGTAAGACCTCTTAAGAGCGGAAGAGACTGATCGGATCATTCGTCAACGACAACAGGCTCTTTAGGGAGCTTTGCAAAAAGAATCTTCAGAAGAACAGGTGTTGCGATACTTGATACGAGTATCAGAAGTATCACGGCAGAGAAATAAATGGGGCTGATCAGACCGACTGAGAGGCCCTTTTGTGATACTATAAGGGCTACTTCGCCTCGGGTCATCATGCCTACGCCGCATATCAGGGACTCATTGAAACTGAATTTGCAGATCTTGGCCATGATGCCGCATCCTATGATTTTTGCCAGAAGGGCGACAAGGACAAAGCCGATCGAAAACCACAGTATCGAAAAAGAGAAATCGGCCAGATCTGTCTTGAGTCCTATCGATGCGAAGAATATGGGACCGAACAGCATGTATGAATTGATATCCATTTTGCGGGCTATGTAGTCGGAATCACTGATGGAGCAGAGGATGATACCTGCAACATATGCGCCGGTTATATCGGCGATGCCGAAAAGTTTTTCGGCTATATAAGCCATTGCAAAGCAAAGGGCCAAACCCGCGATAGGTATACGCCTCGTGTGCGGGTATTTTCTGTCTATCATCTGGAACAGTTTGTATGTGACGAATCCCATTCCGATCGAGAATATGAAGAACATCAGCGTCTGGAAGCAGACATTTGCGATCTTCACGTCGGGATCTTTGAAACTGATAACGAATGTGAGGACGATGATACCTATTACGTCATCGATGATGGCGGCAGCCATGACGGTCGTTCCGACCTTGCTTTTCAGGAATCCCAGTTCTTTTAACGTCTCAACGGTGATCGAAACACTTGTAGCGGTCATTATCGTGCCGACGAACACGGCTTCGATGAACTGGGGAGATGAGAGCGAATCCGTCCCGTAGAAAATCATGAAATATGCGGTTCCGCACACAAGCGGAACAAAGACTCCTGCGCATGCGATGAGAAACGCGATAGGGCCGGTTTTTTTCAACTCTTTGATGTCGGTACCGAGTCCTGCTGAAAACATCAGAAGGATGACACCGATTTCTGCCATCTGGCTTATAAATGCGGTGTTATCGACCCATCCGAGAAGAGAGGGACCGATAATAAGGCCGGCGATGATCTCGCCGACAACCTGCGGAATATGGAGGCGTCTGGCCCCGATTCCGAACAGTTTGGCAAATATTATTATGATCGCAAGTGATTTAAATATATCGTAAGTTTCCATAGTCACATTACTTTAGACCAAAAGGTTGCAAAAGTCAAATTGGTTGAAGAAG
>JAEEJD010000097.1 GCA_016281675.1 Lachnospiraceae bacterium | reverse complement strand
CACCAACACCGACACCGTCACCCACACCGACTCCGATAAAGCCCGGAGGCGGGGGAGGAGGTACAGATTATGCTCCGAGTTCATCGTCCACGGCTTATACGGGGCCGGGATCGTCAGGTACGGAATCGGGAAGCAGTAATAAGCCGGAAAGATCGTCATCCACAAGCGCCGGCTCCGGGTCGGGAGAAGGTAAATACAGCGGAACGATCACTGCCGGGGGCGCATCGGGAAGTGATCCGACGATATTACTTCCGTCCGGTGGAGGAAGCGGAAAACCCGGGGGGAGTTCTCAAAAGAACGGGTCGGGAAGCTCTTCGCGGGGTGTCGGTTCATCATCGGATGCTTCGCGGACGGCTTCGACAAAGAGTTCAAGTTCAAAGATCAACGGAAAAAATACGGTCATGAAGAACGGGATACTATATATCATCGATGACGATCAGACCCTTGTTCCGACCCAAAGTACCGAAGATTTGGGCGGGGAAGATGTTGAGGATTCAACCGGGGAGATGGAATATGCCGCATCGGATCTTGCGATAGAGGGAGAACTTCAATCTCAGAGCATGGAAAAGGGTTTTTGGTCGAGTGCGGCGGGCTATGCCGTCATAATAGGATCGGCATTGTTATTCCTCCTCCTGGCACTGTTCCTCCTGTTCTTCGGAGTTATAGTCATGGGCGAGGTCGAAGAACACGATGAGGTATTTGAACTGTGTTCGATCAGGCTTATGAGAAGACACGAAGGGAACTGGTGTGTCAACCTCGGAAACGCATTTGACGAGAATGCCGTCGTCAAACTGAGGATCGGAATACTGTTTGCGGTCATATTCGATGGCTGGGATATTACCGGCAAGACAAAAGGAATATATGAGGGAGAGGTTACGGGTGCAGCGCAGCAGAACATGCTGATGTACCGGAAGAATGTCAGGAGGAGTGTATGAAGAAGATTATAACGTTATTGTTGACCATGGCAGCACTTGCTCTGCCGTATATGAACGTATACGCCGATGAGACTGAAACTTTTGCGGTAGATATTGCATCGTATGACGGAAGCACTCTTCTTTGTGCCGGCGATGGACCGCTTTATACGTCGCTTCCGGTCAGCTTTAAACCGGACGGATCAAAAGGACGGTGCGCGTACAGCATAAGCATCGATGACGGTACAAACTTCGGCGGATATGCGGATATGGAGGGAGAGAGCATTACACTCTTCCCGGATGATGATACCGCACCAAATAAAAGGTGGCAGATTAAGTTTAAAAGCTCGAATGATGAGGGAGGCGAGTGCGAGTCACCGATCTACAGGATAATATTCGACACACAGTCCCCCGTGATCGGGTTTGAGGATGAAGCGGTAACCGGGTGGCTTACAAAAGAAGAGTCGGTACATCTTTCGATAAGCGATCAAATATCGGGTATCGGCCGTATCATAACGAGATGCAACGGCGAACTGGTAGGGGAGGATCACTACAGAACCGGCGATATCAAAAAAGAGCAAAAAGTAGCAGTGGATCTTAAGGACACCGGGAAGGTATATAACAAGGTCGAGGTCGAATGCTTCGATCTTGCGGGAAACAGTGCGGTATTCTCGTTTGAATACAGATTCGATACGTCCCTTCCGAGATTATCCGTACAGGGTATTGATAATGCCGATAAGCTTTCGCACACCGGCACTCTCGTACTTGATGCGAAGGATGACTCGGATGAGGTATACATCGATTACGTCATTCAAAGGTATTCCGGTGATGAACTTATTACAACGGAAGGTGAGAACATGCCTACAGGTACAAAGCTGTCATTTGACCGTGACGGAAAATATACCGTCAGCTTGTGGGCAACGGACGGAGCGGGAAACCACTCGAAAGAGGAGAGAAGGGAGTTTACGATAGATCAAACCTCGCCTTCCGTTGAGATAGGCGGGGTCAGCGAAAGCGCGGATCATACCGGGAACGTGACGGTAACGGTTGATGTTGCCGAAGATCTGTACGAGGACTGCTTGGTTGACATAAAACTAACAAGAAGCACACCGGACAAAAGCGAGATTATTCCAATAAACAGCTATACGTTGAACGCCAAGAGAGATACCAGAGGGGTTGACATAAATTCGGACGGAGAATATTCGATCGAAGTTGCGGCAACGGACGGTGCAGGGAATCGGACCGTCTCGTCGAAGTCTTTTCGCATAGATGCGACGGCACCTCAGATAGCCGTATCAGGAATAAACGAGGGACAGGTCACGTCGGATAAACCGAAGCTTCGCTTTGGCGCAGCTGAGTTGTTCTACGGCTCGACCGTAATGAAGAGTGTCCTCTCAAAAGCAAATAACGGTGTCTATGTTCCCGTTAAGACGCAGGAGCATGTTATGAAGTCGGTGCAGGACAGCATTGAGATTTGCCCTGAAGAAGAAGGCAGATACCGGCTGATATGCACAGCTTCCGACAGGAGCGGTAATTCTTCCGAAAAGACGGTGGATTTTGCGATAGATTACACTCCTCCGGTTATATCCGGCATGTCCGAAATCAATAACAGGTATTTCAAGTCATTTGCCCTTCCGGGGAAAGTGGCGGATTTTGTAAAGGATGCTTTCGGGGTAAAAGCGGGAGCATTCGTGAATGATTCGAAGTTTGGGGATAACGATGTCATCATTGAAGAAGGTAAGTACGTGCTTTCAATATTTGCGGAAGACATGGCCGGGAACAGTGCCGAGGATCAGGCAGTCTTTATTGTGGATCATACATCACCTCAGATAGTTTTGTCGGGGTTTGACAAAAACGGAGGAGTGCAAAAAGGAAGTATTGTAAAAGTGGGACTTCTGGAGGATTGTGACACGTTAAAGAGCGTGTATTTCAACGGGAAAAGCATTCCGGTGTCGGCAGATAATACCGCAACCGTAGCCATAAACGAGTACGGTGAATACGAACTTGATATAAAGGCGGAAGACCCTGCCGGAAATGTTACCGATACGACCGTTCATACATCGGCATACATGAATGCAGGCCTTCTTACGGGACTTATAAAGACCGAGAAAAATCACACGTCGCAAATTGTGAAAAACGACAAAAATGAACCTGATGTAGCCGGGCTTGCGATCGGCCTTATTTCGGTACTTTCCGGTACATACGGACTGACGTATCGTGCGTCTTTGCGTCATTGAAAAATCATGCGAGTCATTGTATACTTTTTGCATGTTCAGAGATAACACAAAAGTAATAAAAATAGGTGACCGCGTGATCGGCGGAGGCAATCCGATACTGATCCAGTCAATGACCAATACGAAGACCGAAGATGTTGCCGAAACTGTCGCACAGATCAAGCGGCTTGAGGCAGCGGGCTGCGATATAGTAAGGTCAACCGTGCCGACCGAAGAAGCCGCAAAAGCGATCGGAAAGATCAAAAAAGAGATAAGCATACCGCTTGTTGCGGATATTCATTTTGATCATAAGCTCGCAATAGCCGCGATAGAAAACGGAGCCGACAAGATCAGGATCAATCCCGGAAACATAGGATCGGAGGCTAATGTCAGAGACGTTGTTGCCGCGGCAAAAGAGAGGGGCATACCTATCCGCGTCGGGGTCAACAGCGGATCGCTCGAAAAGGATTTAGTCGAAAAATACGGCGGAGTCACTGCAAAGGGTATTGTTGAGTCGGCGCTCGACAAGGTACATATGATCGAGGCTGCCGGATATGACAATATCGTTGTATCGATCAAGTCTTCGGATGTACTCATGGCGATAGATGCACATGAACAGATTGCGCCCGTATGCGGATATCCGCTTCATGTCGGGATAACGGAATCCGGTACGCTTCATTCCGGAAACATCAAGTCTTCGGTAGGCCTCGGAGTGATACTGAGTAAGGGCATAGGCGACACGATAAGAGTGTCTCTTACCGGAGATCCGGTCCAGGAAGTCATAAGCGCCAAGCTGATATTAAAGACGCTCGGCCTTCGAAACGGCGGGATAGATGTTGTTTCATGCCCTACATGCGGTAGGACGAACATAGATCTTATATCGCTTGCCAATGCGGTAGAAGAAATGGTCAGCGGTTATGATCTTGATATCAAAGTCGCCGTTATGGGCTGTGTTGTCAACGGTCCCGGCGAGGCGAAAGAAGCGGACATCGGAATAGCCGGAGGAATAGGCGAGGGCCTTCTGATCAAAAAAGGCGAGATCATCAGGAAGGTCCGCGAGGACGAGCTTCTTGCCACACTCAAATACGAACTGGATAACTGGGAGCGGTGATCGACGATGGAAAAGAAATTCTTTGACGTTTTCAAAACGCTTTCGGTATCCGATGATGACAGAGAACTGCTTGAAGAGACCAGAGTCACAAGGCTGGTCTCTTCTTCGCGTCGTGATAAACTTCACATCTATCTTGCAAGTGATTACATAATCCCCAAAGACCGCATATACGAGATGGAGAAGAGCATCCAAAAGCAGTATTACAAGGACGCTCCGGTATCCGTAAAGATAATAGAGAAGTTCTCGCTGGGCGACTCATATTCGCCCAAGGCCATAGTCAAGCAGTACAGGGGAAGCCTCATAACGGAAGCTTCGAAGATCAATCCGGCGTGGACCGATCTTTTGTATCATGCCGATTTTGATTTTCCCGAAGGGGATGATTCGATAGTTCTTGTGCTTGAGGACAGATTCCTTGCAAGGGACATGTCGGAGGAGATACTGGATTTCCTTGATCATGCGATAAACGGAAGATGCCAGACATCGTTTAAGATCACCGTTTCTTATAAGGCGAAAGAGGAGAGGAAGAGCGTCACCCATTCGCGCGACAAGGTCATGGATCAGGTGCGCATGATCACACTTAACACATCGAAGAAGGATGAGGAGCCCGAGGCGGAAGAAACAGTCCCGGCGGATGACGGTTTCGTATCATACAAGGCTGTAGGCGATGATGACGATGAAGTCTTCAATATATACAAAAACGGCCCCGTAACGATCACTTCGCATAAAGAGCCTTCGGCAGAACCCGAGAATATGCCAGAGAACAAACCGGAGAGCAAACCTGCCGGTAAGTCCGAGAGTATGCCGGAAAAACAGATTCGCCGTAAGAGCCGTCAGTCCTCGAATCCGGACGTGATCTACGGAAAGGATTTTACCGAAGGTCCGATGAATATCGTCGATATAGACGGAGATATCGGGGAAGTCATAATCCGCGGTCAGGTGTGTGATCTCCTGATAAGGGATACGCGTACCGGCAAGAAGATGGTCACATTTGCCCTGACCGATTACACGGATACGATAGACGTTAAGCTTTTCCCGAAGGAAGACCAGCAGGAGAGGCTGTTCGAGTATCTGAAGGAAGGTGTATTCGTTCTCATAAAAGGAACGACCGGCATCGACAAATTCGACGGAACACTTTCGCTCGGGTACATAAACGGTATTAAAAAATCACAGGATTTCAGACTCCGGAGGACAGACAACGCATCCGAAAAGCGTGTGGAACTTCATTGTCATACCAAGATGAGCGATATGGACGGCGTATCGAGCGTATCGGATATCATCAGGTGCGCATGCAACTGGGGTCACGAAGCGCTCGCGATAACCGATCACGGCGTTGTTCAGGCGTTTACCGACGCGTTCCATTATGTCAGGGACCCGAAGAACAATACGGGGGATTTCAAAGTCATCTACGGAATGGAAGGTTACGTAGTCGATGACGAGGCCGACGTTGCGGTTAATCCGAAAGATCACACCGTAAACGATACGTTTGTCGTATTCGACCTCGAGACGACCGGACTGTCGGCGCAGGAGTGCAGCATAATCGAGATCGGAGCGGTCAAAGTCTGCGACAAAGAGATAAAGGGAAGGTTCTCGACATTCGTGAACCCGAAGGAGCCGATCCCGTACAGGATCAGAAATCTTACCGGGATCACAGACGAAATGGTCGCGGACGCGCCGTTTGTAAACGATGCCCTGAATCAGTTCCGCGAGTTCTGCGGTGATGCGGTGCTCGTTGCGCATAACGCAAGGTTTGACGTCGGATTCGTTAAGGCCAAGGAAGAGGCAGCGGGCATCTTCCGCGAGTATTCATACCTTGATACGGTCGGGATGGCGAGGATCCTCGTGCCCGAGATCGCGAAGTTCAGGCTCGATAATCTTTGCAAGTTCTTCAAGGTGTCCCTCGAAAATCACCACCGCGCGGTCGATGATGCCGAGGCCACGGCGCATGTTTTCCTTAAACTTCTCGCAAGACTTGCGAAGAAGGAAGTTACGACTCTTGCGGGTATTAACGAACTTGCGGCATCGTCCGACGATAAGATCCGCAAGATGCATCCGAATCATATAATCCTTCTTGCGGCCAATGAGACCGGACGGGTCAATCTGTACAGACTGGTGTCTTTGTCGCATGTCAGATACTTCCACGGTCAGGCCAAGATACCGAAGAGCCTGATCAGGAAATACAGGGAAGGTCTCCTGATCGGATCCGCGTGCGAACAGGGAGAACTGTATCAGGCGATCATAGACAGGAAGAGCGAGGATGAACTGCTCCGGATCGCATCATTCTATGATTATCTGGAGATCCAGCCGAACGGAAACAACGAGTTCATGATAAGGGAGGAGCGCTTTGAGGACATTAAGAGCGCAAAGGATCTCGAGGATATAAACAGGAAGATCATCAGTATCGGTGATACCCTAAACAAGCCGGTTGTCGCAACGTGTGACGTCCATTTCCTCAATCCCGAGGATGAAGTGTACAGACGTGTGCTCATGGCCGGAAAGGGCTTCAAGGATGCCGATATGCAGGCACCGCTGTTCCTGCGTACGACAGAGGAGATGCTCGAGGAATTCGCATATCTCGGATATGACAGGGCATACGAGGTTGTTGTTACGAACACGCGCAAGATCGCGGATATGATCGAGCGCATCGAACCTGTGCGGCCCGACAAATGTCCGCCGGTTATAGAGAATTCCGATAAGATACTGACCGACATATGTTACAGGAAGGCAAGGCAGATATACGGTGAAGACCTTCCGCCGCAGGTCGAGGCAAGGCTTGAAAGAGAGCTCGGTTCGATAATTAAGAACGGCTTTGCCGTTATGTACATAATTGCCCAGAAGCTTGTGTGGAAATCGAACGAGGACGGATATCTCGTCGGTTCGCGAGGCTCCGTCGGGTCTTCGTTTGTTGCGACAATGGCCGGGATCACCGAGGTCAATCCGCTTCCTCCGCATTATTACTGCAGCAACTGTCATTTTGTTGATTTTGATTCACCGGAGGTAAAATCATATGCGGGGCGTGCGGGCTGCGATATGCCGAACAGGGAATGCCCCAATTGCGGGAAGCCGCTCAAAAAGGACGGATTCGATATTCCGTTTGAGACGTTCCTCGGCTTTAAGGGAGATAAAGAGCCTGATATCGATCTGAACTTTTCGGGTGAATATCAGTCGAAGGCGCATAAGTATACCGAAGTGATCTTCGGCGCGGGACAAACGTACCGTGCCGGGACTATAGGTACGCTTGCCGACAAGACGGCGTACGGTTTCGTAAAGAAGTATTTTGAGGAGCGCGGTGTATCCAAGCGTAAATGCGAGATCGAGCGCCTGTCAAAAGGGTGCACCGGAGTAAGGCGAACGACGGGCCAGCATCCGGGAGGCATCATCGTTTTGCCGAGAGGAGAGGACATCTATTCGTTCACGCCGATCCAGCATCCGGCCGATGACATGTCGGTCGATATAGTGACGACGCATTTCGATTACCATTCGATAGATCATAACCTGTTAAAACTCGATATACTCGGGCATGATGATCCGACGATGATCAGGATGCTTCAGGATCTGACGGGTACGGATCCGACCGAGGTGGCGCTCGACGATCCGAAGGTAATGAGCCTTTTTGATTCGACGGAAGTGCTTGGTATCAAGCCCGAAGACATCGGGGGATGCAAGCTCGGATGCCTCGGAATTCCGGAGTTCGGAACCGATTTCGTTATACAGATGCTTCTCGATACGAAGCCGAAAGCATTCTCGGATCTTGTCAGAATATCGGGGCTCTCGCACGGCACAGACGTGTGGCTCGGAAACGCGCAGACCGTCATAGCCGAAGGGAAGGCGACTATATCAACGGCTATATGTACTCGTGATGATATAATGACTTATCTTATCAACATGGGCGTCGAAAGCTCGCTCGCTTTTACGATAATGGAGAAAGTCAGAAAAGGCGATGTTGCAAAGGGAAAGGTGACCCAGTGGCCCGAGTGGAGGCAGGAGATGCTCGATCACGGAGTGCCCGAGTGGTATGCGCAGTGCTGCGAAAAGATCAAGTACATGTTCCCGAAGGCGCATGCCGCGGCATATGTTATGATGGCGTGGCGGATCGCTTATTACAAGATCAATTATCCGCTCGCTTATTATGCGGCGTACTTTTCGATAAGAGCCTCGGCGTTCTCTTACGAGACGATGTGCAGAGGGCGCGACGTGCTTCGCGAGGAGATAGAAAAATACAGGAAGATGGATGCGGATCCGAACTTTACGATGACGAGTAAGCATGAGAACACGCTGAAGGATCTGAAGATCGCGGAGGAGATGTACGCGAGGGGATTCGAGTTCATGTCGATAGACATATTCAGGGCCGGTGCCCATCAGTGCCGGATAATCGACGGAAAGATCATGCCGAAGCTCGACTGTATAGACGGGCTCGGTGACAAGGCTGCGGACCAGGTGGCCGATGCAGCCAAGGACGGCCCGTTCCTGTCGCTCGATGATTTTCAGGAAAGGACCCACGTGTCTCGGACGGCCGTGGATCACATGGCGGAGCTTGGGCTTCTTGACGGGCTTCCGAAGTCGAATCAGTTGTCGCTGTTTGATATTGTGTGAGGTGATATGGCGAAGATCGTATACTTAAGACCTGCGAAGTGTTCACTCGATCTCGGTGACGGGAGCGAGCGTGGCGAGTATGTGAATCAGGATTATATCCTGAACGTTCTCGGTCGACCGCACAGACTGGTTAACATAATGTACACCTACTATCCGAACGACAAAGATTGGCCGAACCGGATTTCCGAGGCATGTGCGGATATGGAGGTGAGCTTCGCGTGGGACTATCCCTACGACGACTATTACCCGTTCAGGGAAGGCGGAGAGCAGTTTGAACAGATGCGCGACATCAGAAGGCACGGACAGGATGTTATGTTAACCATAACGATAGACTGCTCACTTGATGACGATCATCTTCGAAAGATCGCGAGATCGCTTGTACCGTACGGCCGTATGATGCTTCGCATCAATCATGAGTGCAACGGCAACTGGTTCACACACAACAAACGTTT
>JAEEJD010000096.1 GCA_016281675.1 Lachnospiraceae bacterium | reverse complement strand
TATACGAACATAAGGTGTTGAAACCGACATCGCCGCTGTTTCGGGGATTCGATGATGTGTTCCATGCACCGCAGTCGAGGGAGATTTATGTTACTCCCGAACAGATACTGGCGGTTCCGGAACTCGAGCTTATGGCCGATTCCGATGAGGCCGGAGTGACAATCGTCAAGACGGAGGATTCAAGGAAGTTCTTCGTGACATGCCATGCGGAATACGATGCCGATACGCTTGCCAACGAATACAACAGAGATGTCGGAAAAGGTTTGAACCCCGAGCTCCCGAAGAACTATTTCCCGGATGATGACCCGTCTAAACCTCCGATCGTCAACTGGAGATCCACGGGGCAGCTTCTTTATACAAACTGGCTCAATTATTACGTTTATCAGTCGGTTCCTTACGATATTGAGGAAATCGGCGGAAACGAGTAACAATAAGATAACGGACAACATACAAAAAGGAGGAAGACATTATGGAAATGAAGTTTTATCGTTGTGAACATTGCGGACAGATCGTTGCGATCGTAAAGGGAACGGGAGTTCCGATCATGTGCTGCGGACAGGCAATGACCGAGATCGTTCCCGGAACGGTTGATGCTTCGCTTGAAAAGCATGTACCCGTTGTGGAGGTAAACGGCACGAAGGTATCCGTAAAGGTTGGAGCAGCCGAGCATCCTATGGTTGAAGAGCATTTTATCGAGTGGATCGCTCTTCAGACGAAGACAGGTAACCAGAGAAAATCACTTAAGCCGGGTGACGCACCGAAAGCCGACTTCGCACTCTGCGAAGGTGATGAGGTTGTTGCCGCTTATGCATACTGCAACCTTCACGGACTTTGGAAATCCTGAATCGGACTGACACGGAAGGAGATAAGACATGGCTAACAAATACGCAGGAACACAGACCGAGAAGAATCTGGAAGCAGCATTTGCCGGTGAGTCACAGGCAAGAAATAAATATACGTATTTTGCATCAAAGGCAAAGAAGGAAGGGTTTGAACAGATAGCGGCCCTTTTCCTCAAAACCGCCGATAACGAGAAAGAGCATGCAAAGCTCTGGTTCAAGGAACTTGAGGGTATAGGCTCTACGGCCGAGAATCTCGGCGCAGCAGCTGACGGCGAAAACTACGAGTGGACGGATATGTACGAAGGATTCGCCAAGACCGCCGAAGAGGAAGGGTTCCCGGAACTTGCCGAAAAGTTCAGAGGTGTTGCAGCCATAGAGAAGAAGCATGAGGAAAGATATCGTGCGCTTCTTAAGAACGTTGAAGCCCAGGAAGTGTTCAAAAAGAGCGAAGTCAAAGTATGGGAGTGCAGAAACTGCGGACATATCGTGGTTGGCACAAATGCGCCCGATGTTTGTCCCGTATGCGCACATCCCCAGAGCTATTTTGAAGTTCACGCAGAGAATTACTGACCGGGAGAGTTTTGAAGACCATGAAAAAACTTGAAGAATATGTAACGAGCATACCCGATTTTCCCGAGAAGGGGATCATATTCCGCGACATCACAAGTGTTCTGCAGGATGGGGAAGGATTGCAGCTTGCGGTCGATGCGTATAAGAAGATGCTTGAAGGTGTAGACTTCGATGTTATAGTCGGGGCGGAAGCACGCGGTTTTATATTCGGGGGAGCGCTTTCATATCTGTTTCATAAGCCGTTCGTACCGGCAAGAAAACCCGGAAAGCTTCCGCGCGAAACTGTGTCGATGGAGTACGAACTTGAATATGGAAAGGCTTCGATCGAACTTCACAACGACTCGATCAGACCCGGCCAGAAGGTCGTGATAGTCGATGATCTGATCGCCACCGGCGGAACAGTCGAGGCGATCGCAAAGCTTGTCGAGCAGCTCGGAGGCAATGTGGTAAAGATAGTATTCCTGATGGAACTGGCGGGACTGAGCGGTCGCAAGCGTCTGTCGAAGTATGATGTCGAATCCGAAATAATCTACGAAGGAAAGTGATCAGAACTGACTGTAGATGAATGCTCCGCTTCCGAAATAAGCGAACATGGCCGTCGCGATCAGAAGAGTGCAGAAGATGACGCGTGCATACAGCCTGTCGAAAGGAAGAGGCTTTATCGGATCGTTTCCTCCATTGAACTTCGCTCCGATATACTGGACGATGAGGAGAATGATCCCGAATATGAACGTGTAAACGTAGAAGTATGAAGCGCCGTCGGCAAATGTTAAGATCCTTTTGATGATCGTCCATGAATCGGCGAGAGTCTTTGCACGAAACGGGATCCAGAGGAAATTAACGAACAGGAAATTGAGTATCATTGATAAGATGCGTACCGTACCGGATGCGGGCGCATCTTTTCGTTTGCCGCAAACGGCGCGGTGTATGAGCTGACCGATCCCGTGACCTATACCCCACAGAAGGAAGTTGATCGTCGAACCGTGCCACAGTCCGCTAACGATCATGACGAGCATGATGTTTATATATGTCCGGACGTTACCTTTGCGGTTTCCGCCGAGCGGTATGTAAACGTATTCCTTAAGCCAGGATGAAAGGCTGATATGCCATCTCTGCCAGAATTCCGAAGGATTTGTTGCCATATACGGAAGATTGAAGTTGACGGGTATGTCAAAGCCGAGCAGTGTGGCTACTCCGATCGCCATATTGGAATACCCCGCAAAGTCGAAGAACAACTGGAGAGAATAACCTATCGATGTCACAAAAAGTGTCAGACCGTCAAACACTGCGGGAGTCGCATAAACCTTATCGACGGACACGGCAAGCCTGTCGGCAAGACACAGCTTCATGAACAGGCCTATAACAATTAGCCAAAGTCCACCTGTCAGACGTTCTTTTGTCAGCTTTTTACGGGAGATTATTTGGGGAATGAACTCGCGTGCCTTTATTATCGGGCCGGAGAGTATCGTCGGGAAAAAGCTGATATATATGAGAACTTCCGTCACGGACGGAAAATCACGGAATTCGCCTTTGAGACAATCGGCAAGAAAACTTATCGCCATAAGAATATAGAATGACATTCCGACCGGAAGTGTAACCGTGCCGGAGTATTTGAAGTAGCAAAGAAGCGCCACCTGGGTTGCGATAAACATCGCACAGTACATGCGGCCTCTTTGGGCATCATCGGCGTCAAGGCAGGCGCATATGCTTCTTCCGCCGAGGTATGTAAAGAGTGAAAGAGCGATGAGAACGATCAGTCCGCGAACGTCAAAGAAAGCATAGAACGCATAGCAGACTACAAGCAGCAGGAAGGTTATCATTTTATCGGAAATACTTTTTGATCTCATTTAAGTACCTCCGCCAGTTTTTCCGCTATCATCTCATGGGCACTGCGGTTGATGTGTCCTTCGCCGGGGGTCGTGTTGATAAATCCGTACGGAATGACATGATCCTTTTCATATGCCTTCATGAAGGTATCGGTCATATCGACAAAATCTATTCCGTTAGCCGCACAGACCTTTTCGTAATAAGGCTCCGCATTGTTGGAAAGCGCCGACATGGATCCGTCCGCATTAAGTTTAATCGCGGGATGATACAGTATTATCACCTGCTTGTCGGTCTTGCTTCTGATGAACTTCATGAGGTCGTCAAGTGCCGTCTCAAAACCGCCTTCATATTCGGACTTCCAGAATACGGGATCGAGTATATCGGATTCCCCTTTTTCCTCGCGGGATTCCAGGTAAGTATAATACTGTTTGTGAACAAGACGAAGGAGAGGAAGTGCCTGTTTGGCACGTACAGTCAGCTTCTGCCTTTGTGACATACCTTCAACAAGTGCGGATGCGGTCTCTTCGGGATCGTAAGGTGTCTGTATCATCGAATCGTAGAGTGCCTTGGTATCGTAACAAAGGGAATCCGTCTCGATGATTATTCCTTTTGCATCGGGAAATTCCCCGAGTATAGCGTCAAGGTGCTGAAGAACAACGGAGAAATAGTTGCCGCTTTTTCCGATGTTTATGATATGAAGCTTACCGTCGGAATAGGCGGTGTCGTTAAGAATATCACTGTATCTGAGCTTTGCCGGAATGAACAGACCTTCCGTGTGGGATGCTCCCGCAACGACATAATAGTCATCGGAACGGGGAAGATCCCGATTGACGTAACCGTAAGGGTCGATATTTGCGATGCAGTATCCTTCAAGACCGTAGACACCATGGCTGTTCGGAAGAAGATAGCCTGTCGTTGCCCCGCCCGAGCGGGGAAGTTCCTGACACGGATCATAGAACAGAAAACAGGCAAGATCGCATATGACGGCCGCTATAAGAAATGCCGCGACCCATCCGGCTATTTGCTTTGTCAGACGCTTAAATGTTTGCATGTGCAATATTTTACTTATTTGGCGGTATATGTGCAAATATTTATAAAAAAATCTTGAATACGTGACAATTAAGTTCTATTATATAGTAGATAAGCGCGAATTCAGCCCAAGATTTTGTAGAGTAGATGACGTAATGTTTTATATTAGATGCAGGACAGGGCAGTATGACAACAGATGAAACATTGGATGCCCTTCTTCCAGCATTCAGAAGTTATTACAATATAAACACCGATAATGTTGAGGAGCCGTTTGTCGCGGAAGCGGCATTCGAGTCGCATAACGAGCAGTATTACCTGGTCAAGGCCGCTAAGGTTGCCGACATCAATATGAATGAATACGTTTATTTTGCGGTTTGCAACAGGCTCGGAAACGATGATCTTATTCATTTTGATCAGGTCGCATGGGAGCGTGGCCTTAAAAAGGTCAAGCCCGGGTATGATCACAGAAGTACGGATGTAACGCTGATCATTATCGCCGACGGTATAGATGATGAAGCAAAAAAGCTCATAAAGAAGACCCGTCATTACAAGAGCTACAAATGGGGCTTCAACGGATGGAGCAATTACAGATTGGTTGCGATCGAGTGTTCGCAGGGAAAGGCTTTTTACAACCACCAGGGCCGGAACCTGAAGAAGCTTGTTGGCAATATATTGAAAGATTTATAGGGAGGAGAAAAACATGACAGCATTATTAATTATCATTGCAGCTATCATTCTGCTTGTCATCGGCTATATCTACTATGGCTCATGGCTTGCAAAGCAGTGGGGCATCGATCCCACCAAGAAGACCCCGGCTGTAGAGATGGAAGATGGCGTCGACTATGTTGCGGCAAAGCCCGCGGTACTTATGGGACACCATTTCTCGTCTATCGCAGGCGCAGGCCCCATCAACGGACCTATCCAGGCTGCTGTATTCGGATGGATCCCGGTATTCCTCTGGTGTGTAATAGGTGGTATATTCTTCGGAGGATTACAGGACTTCGGTTCACTCTTCGCGTCGATCAGACATGAAGGTAAATCTGTTGGAGAGATCATCAAGGATTCAATGGGTCCCCGTGCAAAGAAGCTTTTCATCATTTTTGCACTCCTTGTTCTTATCCTTGTTATCGCTTCATTCGTTAATGTCGTTGCAGGTACGTTCTTTACCGCACCCGATGCGGGACAGTTCGGATTCGTGGCTAATCCTAACGGAAACCAGACCACATCCATGATCTCGTTCCTGTTCATCATTCTTGCGATCATTTACGGATTCCTTACAAACAGAGCAGGCGTTAAGACACTTCCTGCAACGATCATCGGTATTGTAGGCATCGTTATCGCAACGATCATCGGTCTTAATTTCGGCCTTGCAATCGGACGTACGGCATGGATCATTATCATCGGTATCTATATCGCGGTTGCTTCTCTTGTTCCCGTGTGGATCCTGCTTCAGCCCCGTGATTACCTCTCATCGTTCCTGCTTTATGCAATGATGGGTCTTGCAGTTATCGGTATCCTGATCTCGGCTTTCTCGGGCAGTGCAACATTTACGCTTCCTGCGTTTACAGGCTGGTCAACAAAGATCGGTAATCTGTTCCCGGCTCTGTTCATAACGGTTGCATGCGGTGCATGTTCAGGTTTCCACAGCCTTATTTCGACAGGTACTTCTTCAAAGCAGCTTGACAGCGAGAAGAACGCAAAGGCTATCGGTTACGGCTCAATGCTCATCGAGTCTGCACTCGGTATCATTTCACTTATTGCTGTAGGTATGGTTTGGGATAAGTTCACGAACGGTGATTTCGGATCACCTTCGGCAGCATTCGGTGCAGGTATTGCGATAATGTTCGGTTCCGAGACAACAAAAGCATACACAACGATCTATGCACTCCTTACGCTTGCTGTTTCGGTATTCGCTCTTACATCACTTGATACGGGTACAAGACTTTCAAGATTCATGTTCTCAGAGCTCTTCCTCAAGGAAGACGAGAAGACATGGAACGATGCAAAGGGTATCCGCAAGCTTCTTGCACATCCGCTTTTCGGTACGACACTTATGGTTGTCATCGGCTGTGTACTCGGCGGTCTGTCACTTTCACAGATCTGGGGACTGTTCGGTGCAGCCAACCAGCTTCTTGCAGGTATTGCACTTATGGCAGTTGCAGCATGGCTCGGTCAGGTCGGTAAGAACAACAAGATGTTCTATATCCCGATGGCGTTCATGCTCATCGCAACACTTACATTCCTTGCTCAGAAGATCATCAGCCTCTGCAAGGTTATCGCAGGCGCTGTTGCCGACACGACACCGATGTGGGGTGATTACTTCCAGCTCGTATTTGCGGTTGCTATGTTCGTTCTTGCCATCATCCTTATCGTTGAAGGCGTTCAGACGTTCAAGAAGCAGTCATCTTCGGCAGCATAAATTAATACTTGCAATTTGATTTTTGCTGGTATATTATTCAGTAGAGCAAAGGCGCTCGAGGGGTAACCCCCTCGGTGCGCCTTTTTTTATTCATTTAATTCAAATATGGAGGATAAGAAAATGTCGTATGTTGATGAAGTTTACGAGAGAGTCGTAAAGCAGAATCCCGCTCAGCCCGAGTTCCATCAGGCTGTCAAGGAAGTACTTGAGTCGCTTCGTGTCGTTATCGAGGCAAACGAAGAAGAGTACAGGAAGGATGCACTTCTTGAGAGACTGACAACTCCCGAGCGTCAGGTCCTTTTCAGAGTTCCCTGGGTAGATGACAAGGGACAGGTTCAGGTCAACAATGCAATGCGTGTACAGTTCAATTCAGCGATCGGACCTTACAAGGGCGGTCTTCGTCTTCACCCTTCGGTTAACCTCGGTATCATCAAGTTCCTCGGATTCGAGCAGATCTTCAAGAACTCACTTACAGGCCTTCCCATCGGCGGCGGTAAGGGCGGTTCCGATTTTGACCCCAAGGGAAAATCAGACCGCGAGGTTATGGCTTTCTGTCAGAGCTTCATGACTGAGCTTTTCAAATATATCGGTGCTGACACTGATGTTCCCGCAGGTGACATCGGAACTGGCGCAAGAGAGATAGGTTTCATGTACGGCCAGTACAAGAGACTTACAGGCCTTTATGAAGGAGTACTTACAGGTAAGGGACTTTCATACGGCGGATCACTTGCAAGAACTGAAGCAACAGGTTACGGACTTTTATACATGACTGAAGAAATGCTTAAGTCAAACGGCGTTGATATCGCCGGAAAGACAGTTGCCGTTTCCGGTTCGGGTAACGTTGCGATCTATGCGATCCAGAAGGCACAGCAGCTTGGTGCAAAGCCTGTTACATGTTCCGATTCGACAGGTTGGATATATGATCCCGAAGGTATCGATGTTGCCCTTCTTAAGGAGGTTAAGGAAGTTAACCGTGCAAGACTTACGGAATATGCCGCTAAGCGTTCTTCTGCACAGTATCATGACAAAGCCAAAGAAGGCACGAACCAGTGGGAGATCAAGGTTGATATCGCACTTCCCTGCGCAACACAGAACGAGCTTGATCTTGAAGATGCAAAGAAGCTTGTTGCAAACGGCGTAATCGCTGTATGTGAAGGTGCAAACATGCCTACCACACTTGAAGCTACAAAGTATTTCCAGGACAACAAAGTTTACTTTGTTCCCGGTAAGGCTGCAAATGCAGGCGGTGTTGCTACTTCAGCTCTTGAGATGAGCCAGAACTCCGAGAGACTGTCATGGACATTTGAGGAAGTTGACTCCAAACTCAAGCAGATCATGATCGACATCTTCCATAACCTTGACGATGCTTCCAAGAAGTACGGAATGGAAGGCGACTATGTTGCAGGTGCAAATATCGCCGGATTCCTCAAAGTTGCCGATGCCATGAAGGCACAGGGAATCGTATAATAATGTATATGTTAAATGCGGGGCTTTGCGGCCCCGCATTTTTATTTGAATTGTTAAGCCGTTTGAATCCTTTTGTGATACAATTGGAATCGAAATCTGAAATTAATTTAAGGTGGGTAACATGAAAAATGAGATGATCCTGGTCCTTGATTTCGGAGGACAGTATAACCAGCTTATAGCAAGGTGTGTCAGGGAATGCAACGTGTATGCGGAAGTTCATCCGTATACGATGACACTTGACGAGATAAAGAAGATGGCGCCCAAAGGCATCATATTTACGGGCGGCCCTAACAGTGTATATCTTGATTCATCACCTCATTATGACAAGGCCATTCTGGAACTCGGGATCCCCGTGCTCGGTATATGTTACGGCTCTCAGCTGATGGCGTACATGCTGGATGGAAAAGTTGCAACTGCGCCCGTCAGCGAATACGGACGGACAAAAGTTGAGGCGGATACATCAAGCAGGCTCCTTCACGGTATTGAAGAAGTGACCGATGTATGGATGAGTCATACCGACTATATCGAAAAGGCACCCGAAGGATTCAGGGTCATTGCACATTCATCGGTTTGTCCGATCGCTGCTATGGAAAACGCCGACCGAAAACTGTATGCCACACAGTTTCATCCCGAGGTTACGCATACCCGGGAAGGCAGGAAGATAATAAGTAACTTTGTTTACACGATATGTAACTGCTCGGGAGATTGGAAGATCGATTCGTTTGTCGAGTCCGAGATCGCCCGTATTAAGGAAGCGGTAGGAGACGGCAAGGCACTTTGCGCGTTGTCCGGCGGAGTGGATTCCTCTGTTGCGGCGGTCCTTATGAGTAAAGCTATCGGTAAGAACCTTACGTGCGTATTCGTCGATCACGGACTTCTCAGAAAAGACGAGGGCGATCAGGTTGAAGCGATATTCGGACCTTCGGGTAGTTACGATCTGAATTTTATCAGGGTAAATGCGGCCGACAGGTTCTATGAGAAACTTTCCGGAGTGGAAGAGCCCGAACAGAAGAGAAAGATAATAGGCGAAGAGTTCATCCGGGTGTTTGAGGAACAGGCCAAGAAGATAGGCGCGGTTGATTTTCTCGTTCAGGGAACGATATATCCGGATGTTATTGAATCGGGACTCGGCAAATCAGCTGTGATAAAATCGCATCATAATGTCGGCGGACTTCCCGATTGCGTGGATTTTAAAGAAATAATCGAACCGCTCAGGATGCTGTTTAAGGACGAAGTCAGAAGAGCGGGCAAAGAACTCGGACTTCCCACTGAGCTTGTTAACAGGCAGCCGTTCCCGGGTCCGGGACTCGGTGTTCGTATAGTGGGTGAAGTAACCGCTGAAAAAGTCAGGATCGTTCAGGAAGCGGATGCGATCTTCCGCGAAGAGGTTGACAGGGCAGAACTATCCGAACGTCCCGGGCAGTATTTTGCGGCCCTGTCTAACATGCGCTCGGTCGGAGTAATGGGCGACTTCAGGACGTATGACTATGCCGTTGTGCTTCGTGCCGTTAACACAACGGACTTCATGACGGCGGAATGCTGTAACATTCCGTTTGAAGTACAGCAGACATGCATGCGCCGTATTATCAACGAAGTCAAAGGCGTCAATCGTGTAATGTTCGACCTTACGAGCAAACCCCCCGGAACGATAGAGCTGGAATAATACCAGCATTCATGCAAAGCCAGTATTTACAAGGCTTTGAGAGGTGTATGGAAGTGTAGTGACAATAAAATGACAATACACTTTGAAAATATGGTGTTATTTTAGAGTAAATATCAAACTATAAATTAGTTCATAAAATGAGCCG
>JAEEJD010000095.1 GCA_016281675.1 Lachnospiraceae bacterium | reverse complement strand
AGAATGTCCTTGATCATCATGCGCATGAATGCTGCATCATCACAGATAAGAATGTTTTTTGCCATCGTTTTTCTCCTCTATCTTGGTTAATTGATAATTTCGGTGACTCTGACACCGAAGTTCTCTTCAATGACCACTACCTCACCTTTTGCTACAAGCTTGCCGTTAACAAGCACGTCTACCGGTTCGCCGGCAATCTTATCAAGTTCTATGATCGTACCGGGTGCAAAATCTAGTATATCAGAAATTGCCTTACTTGTCCTACCTAATTCTACGGTGACCTCAAGCGGTACGTCTTTGATAAGAGCTATATTCTCCTGAGTCTGCATTGCGCTTACATCCGTTGAGAACGGTGTAAAGCTCGCAGGCTGGATATTTATGTTCGGCATCGGCATGCCCATTTGCGGGGCCGCACCCATCTGGGGCTGCATTCCCATGCCGAAGTCCATTCCCGGAGCTCCCATTCCCGGCATTCCCATTGCGGGTGCCCCCATGGAAGGCGGTGGCATTTGCGGTGCCCCCATGCTCTGTCCGCTGCTCGGTGCTCCCATCGAAGGAGCTGCCATCTGCGGAGGAGCCGGTTCCGGTTCCGGAGGTGCTGCAGGTTCCTGACTGTCCATAAAGTAATCATAAAGATTCTTTGCGAAGTCAATAGGATACAACTGCATGATCTTGCTGTCAACCAGATCGCCGATCTGCATCTTGAATGTGATCCTTACGAACCTGCCGAGAAGGAATGAGGAAATGTCCTCCTGTTTCTCCAATCCCGCCACATCCACAAGGTTTGCCTCGGGAGGGCTGATGTCGATCATTCGTCCGAGCATTGATGAAAGCGACGTTGCGGATGATCCCATCATCTGGTTCATCGCTTCCGATATGGCTGACAGATGAATATCGGTCAGTTCCGTTTCCTCGATATTGGTACCGTCACCACCCATCATCAGATCAGTAATGATCTTAACATCATGTTCCTTCAGTATCAAGATGTTGGTGCCTTCAAGACCGACCGTATATTTGATCTTTATGAATACGCACGGTCTTTCGTACTCTTCAACGATCGTGTCCCATGTTGCCATATCGACAACGGGGGTTGTGATATTTACTTTTCGGTTTACAAGGGAATAAAGCGTTGTGGCGCTTGTGCCCATGCTGATGTTGGCAACTTCGCCGATCGCATCCTTTTCCTCGTCGGTAAGTTCTTCACCGCCCGCAGGTGCAGATGAGGCTACATCGGGTGCGGCCGCAGGTTCGTCGGCCGGAGAATCCGTGGAGGCATCGGCGGCAGGTGCATCAGGTATTCCACCGCTTAGCAGAGCATTTATTTCATCTTGTGATAACATTCCGTCCATACTCTATTCCTCCTCTCTTAAGATTTCTGTGACTCTCACCGCATATCCGTCGCGGCTTGTTCCCGGAAGTGCCTTGAACTTCTGCAGGTTTCCGACATATATATCAAGTTGTGAATCGACTTTGCTTCCGAGCTTTATTATGTCTCCGAGCTGCAGATTTACAAAATCGCTTACGGTTATCGTGCTCTTTCCGAGTACCGCCCGTATCGGCATCGAGATCTTTCTTATCACCGTCTCGATGTGTTCGCCGAACTCCTCACCGCTGTTGTCCTTCATGTTCGCGAACCAGTACTTCGTATTCAGTTTATCCATGACCGACTCAAGCGTGAAATACGGCAGACACACGTTCATCAGTCCTTCGACATCTCCGATCTTGACGTTTATCGTAATGATCGCGATCATTTCCGACGGTGCTATGATCTGTGCGAACTGCGGATTCGTCTCCACCCTTTCCAGGTATGGATTGATCTCCGTAACATTCTTCCACGGCTCCCTTAGGAGTTGTACACACACCGTTATGATCTTGTCGATGATCGATCTCTCGATCTCGGAAAAATCCCTGGCCTTGTCAAGCGGATTACCTTGTCCGCCGAGCATTCTGTCGATTATCGCGTAACCGAGGTTCGCAGCGATCTCGAGAAGAATATTCCCTCCCAGAGGATCGAAATTAACGACTGCCAACAGTACCGGGTTGGCCAGTGCGGTCGAAAATTCCGAAAATGTACATGCTTCCGAGTTGACAACGCTTACCTGGATATTCTTTCGAAGGTAAACCGGCAGGTTGGTCGAAAGCAGTCGTCCGTAATGTTCGAATATGATCTCAAGTGTTCGAAGATGCTCTTTTGAAAATTTCGCCGGGCGTCTGAAATCGTAGCTTTTCGCCGATCGCTCGTCAATGCTATTGATGTCTTCTGCGTCAAGTTCACCTGAGCTAAGGGCCTGAAGCAGACTGTCAATCTCATTTTGCGAGAGAACTTCGCCCATTAAGCTCACCTCACTTTATCAGGTTGTATGTATTACTGGAACTTTATGTCGCGGAAATACGCTTCATAAACAAACTTTGAATCAAACATCGCCTGAACTTTGGCAAGTATGGCGCTTTCGATTCCGTGAACATCGGCCTGTGCCTGTTCCTTGGTGTATGAACCCACAACCTCTATGATCTCGCTCTTGATCTTACTCTCTTTGGCGGCGAGCATAGGCTGGTACGTCTTGTAATCTTCATTCTCCTTGTTGAGCGAGAACGAAACGGAACACATGGCGTAATGATCCTTGCCGTCTCCGCTGTCTCTGAGCGCTACCGTCATCGCATCGGCGATATCGTACACTTCGGAATTCTCCGGAAGAACCATCTCCTCTTCGGCATTCTCCTCACCGACTGCCGGCTTCTCAAGTTCGAGATTGAGGATAGCCGCGATATCATCTACAAGCGCTATCGTCTTGCGGTTGGCCGATACGGTCGAGAACATTATGATACCCGTGAGCACCACGTTCACCGCGACCAGCGCGAGTATGATAACCGACATCAGATTCTTTTTCATAATTTATTTCTCCTTAAAACGAGACTAGACCATC
This sequence comes from Lachnospiraceae bacterium, assembly GCA_016281675.1. Next base: position 1,903 of record JAEEJD010000095.1, on the reverse strand, counting down.
AGGGTGCAGCCAGGGCATTGTAGATCTTGATCTCAACGCGCCTGTTCTTGGCACGTCCCTCCGCTGTGGCGTTATCCGCAACGGGTATGTATTCTCCTCTTCCCGAATGCTTTATGTTGGCAGGAAGAAGGTTTGTATGTTCCACAAGATAATCAAATACCGATAATGCTCTCGCGCTGGAAAGCTCGTTGTTGTTTGCGAATCTTGCCGTATGAATAGGCACATTATCGGTGTGTCCCTCAACTTCGATCGTGGAGTCCGCATACTTCTGCAGGATCACTCCGATCTTATCCATAAGGGGAAGTGCTTCCTTCTTAAGTTCCGCTTTACCCGAATCAAACAGGAGCGCACCGTTTAATGTAAGTTCAACGTACTGCGTTGTGAAGTCAACATCGATATCGCCGGTAAGGTTCTGCTCCTGCAATGCCTCCTCGATCTTCTCGGAAAGCTGTTCATTCTGCTTGAGCATCTCCTGCTGTACTTCATCAACCTTGTCGTCGAACTTCTTATACATGTCGTCCGACTCTTCCTCAGCCGATGCGGCCTGACCCATCGTATTCATATATACATCCAGCTGTGAAAGCTGGGAAACGCCGTTGTTGATGAGAAGCCCTTCGAGAAGGGATGATCCGCCCGAATCAAATATGGAGAACGTCTGCGAGAAACTTGCCGCAACAAGAGCGAACTTCTCTGCGTCGATCGTTGACATTGCAAAAAGCATAACGAAGAAGCACAGCAGAAGGTTCATCAGGTCGGCAAAGGTTGATTGCCACGCCGGCGCGCCTTTTGGCGGCTCTTCTTCTTTGCGCTTGGCCACTACTCTTCGCCTCCCCCTTCTTCTCCGCCGCTTGAGCCACGGTCACCCGGTGCCAGGAACGACTTGAGCTTTTCTTCGATAACTCGAGGGTTCTCACCTGCCTGTATGGACAGGAGTCCTTCGATGGTGATCTCTTTAACTTTCATTTCGGCGCCGTTAACCTTCTTGAGCTTTGAAGCAAACGGCGCACATATCCAGTTCGCAAGAACCGAACCGTAGAATGTCGTGATAAGGGCAACGGCCATGTTCGGGCCGAGAGCCGCAACGTCATCCATGTGATAAAGCATCATAACGAGTCCGAGAAGGGTACCGATCATACCCCATGCAGGTCCCATACCTCCGAGATCTTCCCAGAAGCCGATGTTTACCTTATGGCGCTCATCGATGCTGATAAGCTCCGTCTCCAGTATTCCTCTTACAAGGTCGGGATCCGTCCCGTCGACGATAAGCATGACGCCCTTCTGAAGGAAGACGTCATCAAGACCTGAGGCCGCTTCTTCGAGTGAGAGCAGACCTTCTTTACGTGCCACGTTAGATAGATCTATGATCTTTTGTATGATAGCGCCGGGGTCTTCGCTTCCGTGCATGAAAGCGATCTTGGCACTCTTTAATCCGCCCACGAAATCCTTGATACTCGTACCGCCGAATATGGCAGCGAACGCTCCGCCGAATGTGATCATGGCAGAGGGGGCATCAAGGAAATATTTAATACCTCCCGCACCGTCCTGTCCAAGCAGTATGGACACGAACATGAACAAAAGGCCGGCAATAACACCTATTAAGGTTGCTAAATCCAACTTCTTATACCACCCTAGTTAAAAAATACAAGAATTGCGCATAAACGCACATAATTATTATACTTATTATTTATGTAAATGTCTACGTTTTTTTCCGTCGACCTTATAAGGGTGTAAAAGGGATGCGTGCCTTGCACGCATCCCAAAATCATAAAGGAACTACTTATTATCTCTTAAGGTTTGTCAGTTCCTCGAGCATGGAGTCGGAAACCGTGATTATACGGCTGTTTGCCTGGAATCCACGCTGTGTTGTGATCATATCCGTAAACTCTGCCGAAAGGTCAACGTT
>JAEEJD010000094.1 GCA_016281675.1 Lachnospiraceae bacterium | reverse complement strand
GTCAGATAATCATCAAACCCGTTCTCCAGGTAGAACTCTTTTACACCCGATATCGCATTCGCCGTAAGACACACTGCGATCGTATCTTTATTGATATTATTCTCGTCTGCCCTAATGATCGAAAGAGTCTCAAGCCCGTCCATACCCGGCATCAGATGGTCCAGGAACATGATATCGTATTTATTTATATGCGTAAGCTCTATCCCTTCTTTACCGCTGCCGGCCGTATCTATGGTGATACCCGTCTTTTTCAGAAGTCCCTTGAATACAACAAGGTTGACCATTACATCATCAACCATGAGTACACGTGCATTCGGTGCCGTAAACTGAGGAACATAGGAATTCTGTTTCTTTGCAAGCGACTCGGAAATATCTTTGAACTCTCCGATCGGTTCGCTGTTTCTTACCGGCTGTCTGAGTTTAAATGAGAACTCTGAACCTTTGCCGTATTCGCTTTCCACATGAAGATGCGCTCCCATCATTTTCAGGAGGTTCTTCGATATCGCAAGTCCCAGCCCGGTACCTTCGATCTTACGGTTCTTTTTGATATCGACACGCTCGAATTCGGTGAACAGTTTCCCCATATCCTCTTTACGTATTCCGATACCGGTATCTGCTACCGCGAAGAAAATCACAGCATTACCGTCATCGGACTCCGCATTGTCAAGCCTGACCGTCAGCGTGACCGAACCTTTCTCCGTATACTTGGCCGCATTCGTCAACATGTTCGTGATGATCTGCTTGATCCTCACCTCGTCTCCGTAAAGTCCACGCGGGATAGCCGGGTCTATATCTATCTTCATTTCCAGACCCTTTTCCTGCATGCGAACCTTAGTTATGTTAACCACATCGTTAAGGAGCACACCTATGTCGTAATCAACAGGCACGAGTTCCATCTTTCCCGATTCGATCTTTGAAAAATCAAGGATATCATTGATAATGCCGAGGAGTGAATTACCGGCACTTTTTATCATATTTGCATAGCTTGTGATATTCCTGTCGTCGGATTCGCGAAGGATCATTTCATTCATACCGAGAACGGCATTAATGGGTGTCCTTATCTCGTGAGACATGTTTGAGAGGAAAGCGGATTTGGCTTCACTTGCGGCAACCGCACGCTCTGACATATCGACCAGGCTGTCTCTTTCCTTCTTCTCCTGCGTGATATTCTCAAGCATCCAGAGAACACGGGAGACTTTTCCTTCTTGTGATCGTTCGGAAACGATCAGTCTCGCTCTTACCCAGTTGCCACCAAAACTGTAATATTCTATGGTTGCCGTATCGGTATCCTTCATCCTCTCATCGATAGTCGTAAGATCCGTAAAATCAACGGCCATCTGCTTCGTCGGACTGTCGGGAAGCATGCTCATGACTTTTTTGAATACTTCATTTGCATTGTGGTCGACCGTTTTTACAGCTTCGGATATGGCTGGGTTGACGTTCTTGATCTCGGTGACCGTATTATCCGAAAGGTTGAACTCACAAAGAGACATATATATGTCGGCAGAGGATTTCAGAAGTGTCTCCAAGCGGCTTGACTCAAACTCTTTTTTCCCGGAAATATATGTTACAAACGAGAAGATCAGAAGTGTTAATAATATGGCAAGAGCACTCAGAAAGCCCATTCTGCCTACGGGCGCATATACGGTATCGTAATCTGCCAGCGAAATAGCAAGCCATCCGTTACTGATCTGAACTACGGTTGCGGTATAACTTCTTCCCTGATATTCAAAATCAAATCCGCCTCCGTTTTCGGAGCTTCGTGCCATGTTATAAGATAAAGCGCCCGGAGTATCTTTTGAATCAAGATAGTTTTTCCCTATTTCAGAAGGATCGGAATGAGCAACAACCATACCGTTGCTGCTGATGACCATATTGATCGTGTTACTGTACTCCCGGGTGTGATTTTCGATTATCTCCTGTATTTTTTCAAGAGTGATATCAACGGCTACAACGCTCTTTTTATCGGACAGGCACTTGGCGAGTGTCATCACTATCTTTCCGGAGTACAGATCGACATACGGATTTACGAGAACGATATCTCCGTTACCTGCAACGCCCTCCTTATACCACGGACGTTCGGTCGCATCATAATCCGGTCCCGGATCCCAACCGCTCCCGTCGTGATAAGTTCCGTGCACATAAGCATACAGTCCGGTTGTATCAATAAAAGTGGTGTGTTGCAGTAATTCCGTCTCTTCCGTCAGATATTTGAGATCCTCACCTTCGGGTGCATTCTCAATAAGCATGCGGTCAATCTTATAAGAACACTCTTCAAGCGTGTCCTTTCCCGAAGAAATATACAGTTCTATCTCTGTGGAAGTTCTTCCCGCGTTAAGTTCCCCGCTTTCAAGGATACTTTGTCTGACATACCGCGTAAGAAGTGTATGATAAATAATGATGATCGCAATAAAAACGATCGCCAGAACGGGAAATATCATTATTTTCCTGTTGAATATCTTCTTCAACATCGGGCTGACTCCTTATTGATGTCCCTATTTTACAGGGTTTCGTAGTTGGAAACAACAGATGTTAGACAAAATTTTATGAATGATGTGACACTTCTGTGATTTTTTCCATGATATCATAGTACCGGAATAAAGAGACGGGCAACGCCCGGGGAGAAGGAGGTACATCATTATGAAGAAAATGAACGAAAACGAACTGAACAACGTTAACGGTGGTCTTGTTGTATATGCTCAGGGACTTCCCGAATTTAATCCCGCATGTCCGTGGGAGGTTATAGAGAACGGTTCGGGTAATGTTCTCGGTATGTTCAATTCATGCGATGAAGCGTGCAATTTCGCAAGATCTCTCGGACCAAATGAATATAATGCGTTGCAGGTGGATATCTATACTATACAGAATATCCGTGACGCAAAGGCAGCAAAAAATCCGTAGGAATTACAAAAGAACAGAGACCTCATCGCTCACACAAGCGTGGCGAATGAGGTCTCTATCCTTTTAAATCTTACGGATCGTAACCTGTTGAAGCAGGGTACGGGAATCGAACCCGCCTCCTCGGCTTGGGAAGCCGATGTACTACCGATGTACTAACCCTGCAAAGCCTTAGCAGTACAAACCGCTTTGAGCATATAAATATTAACACAGCATCATATCCGACAGCAAGTCGTTTGCGTCCGATTCTTTGATCAGATAGGATTTGGCTGCGACTTCCCTTGCAGGAAGCGAAGATATCATCGCAAGAAGTGTCGGTCTGTCGGGCCGAACTATATCAAGATAAAGGCGAAGGTAATCGAGGCTTCCGCCGCATTCTTCGAATATCGCGGTGAACGCATAGCCGTTTCCCTCACCGAACCTGTTTGCTATGATGAATTCCTCGATGAGTTTTCGCGTTTCATCGGACAGGAATCTGCCGTTCATAAGCCTTATATAGCACAGGCTGCACTTTCTGTACGCCTCGCGGTGAAGATATTCCTCGTTTTCCCCGCTCATCTCTCCGTCGACCGAGCCGATGTCGTCATAGGAAATATCCTCCTCACCGCACAGTGCGGCACTCATCTTTGCCTCGGCATCATCACTCTTAAGCCTCGTGGCAAGACTGATATCCCACTTTTCGAACCAGCTCTTCTGTCCTATGTCATCGCTTCTGATAAGATGATCGTACGGAAGCTTATTCGCTGCCAGGGCAAGAAGCCTGGCGGTCTCTTCATCCGTATCGGCAAACGCGATATACGAAAGCTTCTCGCATCCCTTGAACACATCCCGCCCGAATACCCCCGGGCGAAAATCATATTCAAACGTTACACTATCAAGATTCGTACATTTGGCAAAGGCCCAGTCACCTATGTGCTGCGCCCCCTGTCCGATCATAACCTGCCTGATCGATTTATCAGACATGAATTGTTTGCTTTCTATCGGCTCGTTACAGTTCATCAAGTGTCTTTCTGATCTCCTGCCGTAAAGTATCTGCACGGTCTTCAACGGTAAGGATTCTGCTGTATTTCTCATACGATTCGGAGCCGAATCCCGACAGGAATTCGGAAACATCCGCGTTAAGCGTAAGTTCGGTCACAAGAACAAGCATCTCGTTGCTGTCGGCACCGAATATGGAATCCGTTCCGGAAAACAGGTTGTCTATTCTCGTTTTCTCCTTTTCCACATCGGATCTGAGGACTGTTATGTTTTCATTGTAGAATTCCTTTACGGTTTTACCCTCAGAAACGCCGCCCTTCATATCCGTGTATAATCGAACAATCTTCTTTTTTATTGTTTTTTCGGCAGAAGAGAGAGATCCCGCTCTTGTTTTTCTTGACAGATCACTTCGTACACCTTCGGCCAGTTCGTCGAGTTTTGCTATGACTTCTTCCTTGGTTGTTACATCGGCAAGTGCGCTTATATGCGGTCTGATC
>JAEEJD010000093.1 GCA_016281675.1 Lachnospiraceae bacterium | reverse complement strand
GGCGATCTTCTCTAGATCTTCCTTCTCCATTATTGCTCCCGTCGGATTGTTCGGGAACGGAAGTATCAGTATCTTGGTCTTATCCGTGATCGCTTCGGTAAGCTCCTGCGCCGTAAGGCGAAAATCATCCTCATTCTTGAGTTCGATTATGACAGGCTTTGCTCCTGCGAGAATTGCACAAGGTTCGTACGAAACATAACTGGGCTGCGGTATAATGACCTCGTCCCCGGGATCCACCATCGCACGAAGTGCGATGTCAATAGCTTCAGAACCTCCCACCGTTATGACAGTCTCTTTTCTCGCATCATACGATACGTGAAATCTTCTCTCGTAATATTTGCACAGTTCCTCCCTCAGTTCGATAAGACCCGAGTTGGAAGTGTAGAACGTTCTGCCCTTTTCGAGGGAGTATATACCCTCATCCCTTATGTGCCATGGGGTATCGAAATCGGGTTCACCGACACCGAGCGATATCGTGTTCTTCCTCTCGCTTGCAAGATCGAAGAACCTTCTGATACCCGACGGTTTGATATTGACGATAGTCTGTGACAGAGGATTTCTCATAACGTCATGATCATCCTTTCATCTTCCTGCTTGCCGTTGAATATGATTCCGTTATCCTTGTATTTGTGGAGCACAAAATGCGTTGTCGTGCTCATTACATAGTCAAGTGTCGCCAGCTTCTGATTAACGAAAGTTGAGATCTCACGAAGCGTCTTACCTTCCATAAACACAAGAAGATCATAACCTCCGCTTATGAGATATGTTGACTTGACCTCGGGGTACTTGTATATCCTCTCGGCGATCTCGTCAAAGCCTTTTCCGCGCTGCGGTGTGACCCTGACTTCTATAAGAGCATGTATCCTCTCCTCGGTAACCTTGTCCCAGTCGATCAGGGTGTGGTATCCGCAGATGATGCCTTCGCTTTCCATCGCCGCAAGTTCGTTTGCGACCTCAACCTCGCTGATGCCGAGGCAAACCGCAACTTCCTTAAGGTCTACCCTGCTGTTGTTTTCGATAAAATTCAGAATCTCTTCTCTCATATCTGATCCCCTCCATATATTTTGTAAAGTTCATCGGATTTGGGCGGCTCCAGGAATCTCTTCTCGTCGCCGTTTATCAGTATCCTGTCGTTACCCGAAGTAACCTTTCCTATGACTGCTGCATTTATTCCCGCTTTTGTAAGCTGTCTTACAACATCCATTCCGTTCGGAGCAGTGATGAGCATGGAACCGCTTGAGATCAGTCCGTACGGATTGATGGAAAATTCCTCACATATCTCGATCGTTTCCTGTTTAACCGGTATATCGAGAAGGTCAATCTCAAGTCCGCATCCGCTCGCTTCGGCTGTCTCCCAGAGAGCCCCGAATATTCCGCCTTCCGTAACGTCATGCATTGCGGATACTCCGACGGAAGTGGCGACCGATGCATCCTTTACCACCGATAGGTACTTGGCAAATCCCTTGGCCTCTTCCACAAACGCGGGAGAAAATCGCTTCTTCAGCTCTTCTTCTTTTTCCTTGGCGATTATGCTCGTACCTTCAAGTCCGATCCATTTCGTGACGACAACATCGTCTCCCGGCACGGCTCCGGACGTTTTGACAAGTCTGTCCTTTTTGACTTTTCCGATCCCGGTTGCGGTTATGACTGTCTGATTGACAACAGGCGTAACTTCGGTATGTCCTCCGACGGTCTGTATGTTAAGGTCTTTGCAGACCTCTTCCGCCTGCTGCATGATCGTCTTGAGCTCTTCTTCCTCGGATCCCTCGGGAAGAAGTACGGAAAGCATGATCCCTATGACTTCCGCTCCAGATGACGCTATGTCGTTTGCGGTGACATGAACGGCAAGAGCACCTATATCATGACTTGTTCCGGTTATCGGATCCGTTGATGTTACAAATATCTCATCTTCCGCAAGTCCGATCGCCGCACAGTCTTCGCCTACTCCGGCTCCGACGAGTATCTCGGGACGTTTCGTCCTGATCTGTTTTATTATCGATCTCTTAAGTACGCTTTCGGGTACTTTTCCTATTTTCAACATGGTTCTTCGGGCACCTTTACAGTCCGAGTGCAGCGGCTGCGGCTGCGGCGGCATTTAGCTCCGCGATCGTAGCCTTGACATTGTCTATGCTTCCCGTTGCTATCGCCGACTGTACCATGGCCTGCGCGGTCGGATTATCGGATGCCGTTCCTACCGTTGCCGTTTTCGGAGTCGGAAGATATGTACTCCTGTTGACTTCGGTCCTCTCGGTCTCTTTTCCGTCAACCGTTACTATCTTCCAAAGCTTACCCGTATATCCGGTATGGGCCGACTGTGTCGTTATCGAACCGATAGGAGCTCCGGGATCTGCAATTATCTTTTCGCCTTCGGGTACTGTCTCGGAAAGCTTCTCGCTTTCGAAGGATACCTTCCTGTTATCAGGCCTCTCTTCCACTCCGTATATATTGAATATGACCTGTTTGTCTCCGGTCGTGATACCTTCTATGTATATCGGAAAATCCTTGTTGTTGGTGAATTTAAAGTCCTTGCTCGTTCCGGATATCGCGGCATCGCTGGACAGATCGACATAGGATACTATCATCGAATGGTTATGTCTCTCGTCAACTTCCAGTTCGGCACGAAGTACTGCATTATACAAAGTAGAGCTGACCTGACATATACCTCCTCCGAGACTCTCAACGACCATACCGTTAAGGTACGATCCGGCAAGGAAATAGCCGTTCTCCTCCGTAAACGGACTGACCGTGTTGTACATCGAGAACATCTCCCCGGGCATCAGAACCGTTCCGTCCACAAGGTGTGTACCGTTCCTGACGTTACCTGACCTGTCCGCACTCGATGTCGAAAAGCTCGTCTTGAAACTTCCGATCACATCATGAATCTTCTCCAGGTCTTCGGCTGTAGCCTTGGGTTTATCCTCGGCAACCACGAGATCTATCGTCATATCGGAACCCTTGAAGTTCTCAAAGTTCGATTCGATCCTTGAAACCGATGCGTTGACATCTATCTTCTCACCCGTCGTACCGGGGGTAATGTGAAAATCACCGTCCTCTTTTGACAGTGTCGCATTCTTGGCCTCAATGTTATAAAGCCTGCCCTGTTCGGAAACGATCGAAGTGATCAGATCCTTATCAAGCTCAAGATTCAGCGGATATACTATCTTCTGATGTTCAAGATCCTTGCGCTGCTTATATCTTTCGACCATATTTCCGTCTCTTCCGACGTAGAGCGCATCGGCGATCAGATTCGTATCATTCCAGTTGAGTCCGAGTTCTCCCGCCGTAACCGTAACACTGTTGTCCCCGATGGAATTGAGCGTAACGGAAGCCGACGACATCACCTTTACTTTGTCTTTAATTAGCTTAACGGCTTCATCGTACGTTTTGCCCGAAAGATTTATATCATCAACATAGATGCCCTCGAGAATCTTACCGGATAAATCTCTTTCAACCGTAGGCTCGATCTCCATGTTAAACGAATCGTCGTAAGAAGCGCTGCCCGATCCGCTACGGATCGTCTCTATGGCATCTCTTACGAGTCCCGACGCTCCTGCAAAGAAATCCTCGCCGGAAAAAGCGCATACGGTACTCGGATTGACGGCAAGATATGCCGCAACCGCCATAAAGATCATCGATATTCTCTTTATGAAACACTGCCGTTTCATCGTCATTGACACTCCAGTCCGATTTGTTTATGATACAAGGGCGATAAGGGTAGGTACTATCATTGCAATGACAAGTATCAGAATTATTATCGCAGATATGGTCTGTTTTGTTTTTTTGTTACGGAAATTCATCATGACATGTTTCCTCTTATTTATTATGGGACTCTGTGATCAATTAGGTAATTATATATGATATCACCTTTATTTACAACCATTGTGCTGCTTGCCGGCTTCATATTCATCTTCATGAAATCGACTTCCAAAAGACCCGATGACGGAATCCGAAGTTTTCGTGAAAGAGAGCGCCGCGCCGACAACACATTAAAGCAGCCTCTCGACGATCTTCCGTTTATCAGAGTGCCCCTTGAAGACATTCCCATGCCCGAACCCGCGATCAACGAGAAGTGTGCTTCTCTTATCGGTGAGATCAAAATGCTTTCCGACAAAAAGATCGTCAACCTCACCGGTATCACCAACACCGATCTGAAACTGACATACGGTGCCGCGAATCTGCCCATACTCACCGAGTACGATCAGAACTTCACTTCACTTACAAAGAATCTTTATGATCTCGGATGCGAATATAAAAACGCAGGCCACGAGGATGAAGCGATCGCAACATTAAATGCCGCCGTAAATGTGGGCACAGATATTTCCGGCAACTATACGCTTCTTGCACAGATATATGCCGAAAAGGGATTGTACGTTGAGATCCAGCGTCTCATAAACTGCGCGGACAACATGCGTTCCCTCACCAAGGACTCGACAATAAAAAAACTCCAGGACATTCTTGATTCACACACATCCGCAGTCATCAAGCTTGGCGACGACGGGGAGGAGCCTTCTTCCGTTTCTCCTGACAGTATCCTTCCAGCGGACATCCTTGACATTCTGGAGACTGTGCCTTGCAACGACCCCGACCAAAAGTAATGAACCATATGTTTATGAGTATCCAGTACTCTTTGGGTATGACCTTCATCAGGTCATATTCTATCTTAACGGGATCTTCTTCGCGCGTAAGCATCAATCGCCTTGATATCCGCTTAACGTGAGTATCCACTACTATACTTTCTATCCCGTAAATATTCCCTCTTATGACGTTCGCCGTCTTACGTCCGACCCCCGGAAGCTTTGTAAGCTCATCTATTTCGCTCGGAACCTCGCCTCCGTATTCTTCAATGAGCATCCGGGCACATCCTATGATGTTCTTTGCCTTGTTATGATAAAATCCCGTCTGCCTTATGTCCTGTTCCATCTCGGAAAGGTCGGCATTTGCGAAATCGCTCAGTGTCCTGTATTTGACAAAGAGATCCTTTGTCACGATATTGACTCTGGCATCCGTACACTGTGCGCTTAAGATCGTTGCGATGAGCAACTGCCACGCATTTGAGTGATCGAGATAGCATCTGACCTCATCGGAATACATATCCCGGAATATTTCTATTATCTCAAGAGTTCTTTTTGTTGCCATTATGATTCTTTCTTCGCCTTGCAAAATGCTCGGCAAGTTTCGCTCCGGGATAATGTTTCAGTATCACGTTCCTGATGTAACTCTCCGTAACTTCGGGTCCGTTAGCCGCGAGCATTTTCAGAAGATTCTCGAGTTCGGCTCTTGTGTGTTCCTCCATCAGAGTCGTATAATCGCCTCTCCGGTAATAGATGAGCGGCATATCGTATGTGAAGTGTCCTTTGTTGTATATTGCCGATGCGGCAACACGGTCAACATACATCTCGACAAGATATCTCTTCGGCATCCTTGTCGGAACGATAACGTGCTCTTCTCCTTCGCGTTCGCCCTTGCGTGCCGGCTTGTAATCCGTCCAGTATTCATAATGGTGCTTGTTCCTGCCCTTATGATGGATCCACGCTTCGGAATATCCCTTCTTCTCGCGCTCCGCATTGTTCGGGCTTCTGTATCCCTGGTAATACTTGGCACCGATAAAAAACTCCGTCGGACTGTATTTGCTGAGGTCATGCATCAGGCCCTGCCTGTAAAGGCCTACCCGAAAGCATCCTCTTCTGACCTCTCTTCTGTGTTCGTTGACGGTTCTAAGGTGTTTCAGAAGTTTAAACATTTACCGTCTCCCCTTTTGAATCTATTTCTGACAGCCTGTCGTAATATGTCCTGTGAACCTCTTCGTACTCTTTGTTATATTCCTCGTTCTTGCCCTGATGTATCGAAGCGGTATACGAATGTCTGCTGTTATCCACTTCAGAGCTGACTCTCGCAATGGTCGCTATACCGATGTTCGAACACGTCTTTCCGATTCTCTCGACATTCGACAGGATATCCGAAAAGATAACGCCGGCTCTTACGGTACACAGTCCCTCACGGAGTCTGACCAGATGATTGTCATGAAGTGTGGAAACAAGTTCCTGAAGAACGGATACGCACGGTTCGATATGGTATGCGGCGCTGACATCTCTCTTTACGAATGCTTTGGAAGAATATCCGAGTATCTCTTCGACAAGTTTTCTCGTAAGTTCTATCTCTCCCATTGCCGTCGCGGAGAATACTATCCTCTCCTCATGAAGGGTTGTGGCCGCATCCGCCATTTTATCGGCATAATCCCCGAGATGTTCGAACTCGGAAACCAGCTTGTGATACTGTTTCAGAATACGGATGTGAAGATCCTCGCTGACATAAGGAGCCAGCTGAACAAGATACTTGTCCACATGGTCCGTCAGATAATCTATATTCTCTTCCTCTTCATGTATCGCTTCGATAAGGTCTTCGTCATATTCCTTAACGACCGAATACGCTTTCGATATATTCTCTACGGCCGCATCGTACATAGTATTGAGCACATCGTAACATCCGCCGAATGCGATTGCCGGTGTTCTGAAGAACACCGGGTTGAGTGCGGTGATCTTATCGGCATACTTACCTGTCGCAACCTTATCGTCCTTAACCATCGATTTTGAGAACTTCTTGATCACTCCTCCGAACGGAAGAAGGATGACGGCACTTGCGAGATTAAATACGGAGTTAACGTTCGCGATACTTCCCGAACGCATAGTTGCATTCCAAAGACCGTCTATCACACCTGTATTCTTCAAAATGAACACAACTACAAGAACAAGAACCGTCTTACAGAGGTTATAGAGTATATTCAGAAGACCGACTCTCTTTGAATCGGCATTTGCTCCTATCGAACACACGATACCGGTCGTAATACAGTCACCGAGATATACACCGACTATGACAACATATACGACCTTGAACGGGATCGTACCGGCCTGGGAAAAAGCCTGCAACATACCGATGGTCGCCGATGAACTCTGGAGAACGAACGCTATGGCCGCACCGGTAAGGTATCCGATTACCGGATTATTGCCCATGTTATCAAACAAAACATCCACTATGCCGCTCTCCGAAAAAGCGCTCACGGCACTCGTCATGTTCATAAGACCGGTAAACAGTATTCCGAATCCTACTGCGATGTTACCGAAATTGTCCGATCTTTTGAACCTGAATCCCATTATGAGGGTTATTCCGATTATGAGTGCAAGGGGAGCCAGAGTTGACGGCTGAAAGAACTGAAGGAAAGATCCCTTTTCCGCATTGAGATCCATAAGTCTGATGATCTGTCCGGTTATTGTCGTTCCGACGTTTGCACCTACGATAATACCGAATGACTGATCGAAAGACAGCACGCCCGCTGCCACAAGACCTGAAGTGATAACGATCGTGGCGGTTGAGGACTGAATTATGGCTGTGATCACCATACCGAGGAAAAACGCTTTTATCGCGTTATCGGTAATCTTGCCTATTACTATCTTCAGCGTTCCCGAAGCGCTTTCCTTAAGGTTATTACCCATAAGCTTCATTCCGTACAGGAATAAAGCCAAACCGCCTAGCAGAGAGATTGCACTGAAAATGTACATGTCTTTGTCCTCAAATTCACTTTTTATATGCTAACAGCATAAGTATAGCAAATATGCAGTCAAATGGTATGTCATTTGGCAATTTTCTGCATTTTCGACCTTTTGAACAATTTTTCTCTTAACATGCACTTTTCATTAGGCAAATTTATTACTATCCGCCCGATAAACAGGAGCAGACCGATCACACTTGCCGCTATACCGGCATATGTTCCTTCGGGTGTGTATTTCATATCTATGACATGACTTCCCGCCGGAACTTCAAAGCTCATGAGCTCGTCAATGGCAGTCCCGGTTCCGATCGCGGTTCCGTCACACGTTACCTTCCATGATTTTTCGTAAGGGATCGACATGATCACGGTGCTTTCTTCTTCGCTGTCGGTCGTAAACGTCAGATGAGAACTCTTTATCTTTGTAACCGGTCCTATTCCTTCGTTTAGTTTATCCGCCGAATCTCCCCATATCGAAAGGGCTTCCGGATCTTCGTAATAAAAACATGCTTCCGTTATATCAAGCGAATCATCCTTTATCTGCATCTTTATCTCTACCGTATCCCCGGGACTGTATGTCCCGGCGCAGAGCGTGTTCCAGTGATTCACGGTAAAGTAAACATCTCTGGATTCTCCGTTCACGAACACTTCACCGTTCTGTCTTTGGGGTGCATAAAAGTAGAAATACAGGGGCATGTTCTCCGTTATTTTGATCGTATATACTATGTATCCTTCTTCATCAGTGCGCTCATAATGACCGGCTCCGCTCTCTTTTGCCCCCTCTTCGGATACTTCGGACTCGGCTTTTATAAAGATCGGTCTGTCACTCCAGTATGACGCCAGAAGATTTTGCTTCTCAAACGTATTTCCTTCGGTTATGTCGGCATCCTTGAACCCTTCCGGGGAAATGTAAGCAAGAGGCAGGGCGTTTTTGTTTTCGTATGCGAAGTACTTTCCCGAATATGACATGCTATCGTACGGTTTTTCCACCGAATCGAATCTCGAAATGTAATACTTTATTCCGAACAGATCATCCGTAAACGAAGTACTGCCTCCGTTGTAGTATGTGAAATAAACCGTTTTGCAAAATCCGAAATTGACAAGCCAGTCAAGGATCTCATCCTTTTCGCACGAGCTGTCGTGAGACAGGCCGATATAATCAAACATCGACGGATCGTTTATGGCTCTGTCGAAATCTTTCTCTATCCTGTAGAATCCGTCATCCGTGCTCTTAACATACGATATGACATCATCAATGTCCTTGTAGTCCTCCCAAAATGCCGACATCTCGGGAAGCGGTTCCCCGAGCGCGTTAAGGCACATATATGATGTCTTGGAACTGTACACCGTCTCTGCAAGAGATACCGCAAGCAGTATTACAAACCCGGCGGTACGCATCTTTCCCTCTTTTGAGATCATGAGTAAAGTTACTGTGATAACGGCAACCAGAATCGCATTTATCAGAATGGTCCTGACATCAAGGTAAGGATTTTTCCTGAAGTAAAGCCAGGCCATATACAGATACAAAATTACGGCGGAAGTCACTATGATGCGTGTTCCCTTTTTCCCGGCTTCATCATCCGTCACTGTAATGAATCCTCTGTATCCGAGAATCACTGCGGTTATGCTTATGTAATATGCATATCTCCAATAGAATCCCTCGGGATTGTTGAAACCGTGCCAGACGGCATCTATGGAATTGATCCACATACTCACCGAAACAGCTCCGATGATAAAGAGACCCGAAATCTTCTCTCTCACCTTAATCCCGGAAGCCAGGAAAAACATGATAAGGCAGAAGAATACAGCAACCGAACAATATATGAGCGGACGAAGATCGTTTCTTGCGGATCCCGAGAACATACCGGCAAACAGTTGGTCTATCGGAAATCTCCTGTACGTGCCGTAATCGGCGCCGGTCGTCGTTTTCTCACCGAGAAGGGACAACCCTGTCCGGATCAGGAAAAATCCGTCGACAAGAACTACCGTTATGCCCGAGATCGCAACACTCCAAAACTTTTTCACATATGCGGTATTTTCGATGATCTTTGCTGCGAACAAAAGCACAAGAAAGATCACGAGCATAAAACCCATGTGATAATTGATATAGATGAAAACACATGCGGATATGACAAACGGAACAAAGCTTTTTCTGTCATCAAGATACTCGAGAAAGAAATACAATACGAGCGGCAGTATCATAAGTGCTCCGAAATATATCGTGAGCACGAGATAGCCGAAGAAGAACGCACAGAACGCGTACCCCGTCGAGAACAGGAGTGACATCCACGATCTTTTGTATCGATTGTTCAGAAGAACGGATGCACACAGACCCGCGATCGAAACCTGAAGTGTGAATATCAGCTCGATACCCGTTGCGATCTTCTCTCCCGGAAACAGCAGAAGAAGAAAGAGGAGCGGATCGTGAAGCTGAAAAGCCGCAAGTCCCGGAAAATCACCGCCGAGAGTCTTTGTCAGCATATATGACCAGTCGTTGTTCGTCTTCAGCGTATTGATGAAATACGCATAGAAATTGACGAATTCAACGTCCATGTCTCCTGTCAGTATGGAACTTGTTCCGAAGGGATATATACCGCAGACGGCCCAGAAGACCATCATACATATAAACGGGATAAGAAACGCGCATATCAGTATCGCCGCTTTGCTCTCTTTTAGCTTTTTACCGCTCATCAAAATCAAACCTTTCCCGGACCGCAAACGGTCCTCATCCATTCTATCTCATATGCTGATGCAAGTACAACCTATGTTTCTCACATTTTGATATGTGTATTATCAGTTTGTGTTTTGGCCTTCGGAACTATTTACAAGTGCATTTTATTTACTTAAAATACACCTGTCATGAGAGATAATACCACCGACATGACGGTCGGAAGCCCGACCCGACATATTCTTGTATTTGCTCTTCCGGCACTGATCGGAAACATATTTCAGCAGATATATAACATTGCCGACTCGATAATCGTGGGACGGTTTGTCGGCCCCGATGCACTTGCCGCTGTGGGGTCGTCCGCTTCAATAACATTTCTGTTCTTTGCACTTTGCAACGGCATCGGCGGAGGTGGCGGAATTATCGCTTCCCAGTACTTCGGTGCCCATGATGATAACAAAGTCCGGAACTGTATAGTAAACACCGGGTTCATAATGCTCCTTGTGCCGGTATTTTTCGGGATCGTCGGCTATGTGGGAGCTCCTGCTCTGTTATCGCTGTTAAATACTCCTTCCGATATCCTTCCTGACGCTGCAATGTACATACGTTTCATGTGTCTGGGACTTTTGTTCGTATCAGTATACAACTATCTTTCTTCTATGCTACGTGCTCTCGGAGACTCCAGATCACCCCTGTATTTCCTGATCCTCTCAACGATAGTGAACGTCATCCTCGATATCTTTTTTGTATATAACCTCAAGATGGGAATAAGGGGTGCCGCGATCGCGACGGTGATCTCGCAGTGTCTTGCAATGACAACATGCGGTATATATGCATACAAGATCAATCCTTACTTCAGACTCAAACGAAGTGATTTTATCATTTCGATGGATATGTGCAAAAAAGTTATACGCCTGGGGGTTCCGATGTCTCTCCAGTTTGCTTTGATATCGATATCCGCGATGGCGGTACAGCGTGTCGTCAATTCATACGGTACAACAGTCATTGCTGCTTTTACCGCGACCAACAGGATAGAGCAGCTCATCCATCAACCTTATACGACCCTCGGTGCTTCGCTTGCAACATTCAGCGGTCAGAACTATGGTGCAAAAGAATATAAAAGGGTGTACACCGGATATATCAAAGGTCTTCTGATAATGGTTGTTCTGACTTGTGCCATGATCCTTGTAATGCAACTTTTCGGCGGTACGATCACGGGACTGTTCGTTACGGATGAGGACGTTATCAGACTCGGAGCTATGGGCCTTCGTATCACATCCCTGTTCTATTTTGCTCTGGGACTCATATATGTTGTACGCGGCGTTCTGACCGGAGTAGGAGATGCTTTCTTCGCTCTGTTTAACGGCATAGTCGAAGTCATCGGAAGATTCACTCTTCCGATACTCATGACCCGTTACATGGGAATGGGAGCCACCGGTATATGGGTATCAGCCGGCGTTGTCTGGGTCTTAAGCGGCGTGACCGCATGGATGCGATACCGCTCATATCTTCATGCACGGATCAAATATCCCGAGGCAAATCGTGAGATCGCCGGAGATTCCGAACCTACTCCTTATTCATAAGTTTGGAACCGTACACGCCGAGAATTATCACTCCGACCACAACTACAACGAGCACAACGAATAATACGATCCTCCACATTTCGCTGTCCTGTCCGGAGGTTTCCGATGAATGCTCGGTTATGGAAGCCGTACCCGTGTCGGGCGATTTTTCCTCTGTCTTCGTAACTTCCGACTTATTGTCTTCCTTGTCCGCAGGCACGGTACTTACCGTTTCTTCTTTTTCCTGTTTGCTCTCCTTCTTCTCATAGAGCATCACATATGTCGAGAATTCATCCGACTCAACGGTAAGTGTCTTCGGATCATCATCCGTATCTTCAAGAATAGTCGCCACATCTTCATGGATCCTCATCATAAAGCATTTTCCGGCTTTCTTCTGAATATCCGAGGGAACATCCACAACTATCTTTACGGGACCCTTTGTGTTGCTGATTTTTTCCCAGTCACTGTCCTCTTTTACTTCAAGCGTCAGATCCAGATACGCACCGGCAACAAGGTTCGGGGTCGAGGATTTAAGTTCTTCAATCTTTTTTTCCGCAACCTTCCTGTCGTTTTCGGGAACATCCTTCTTATTAAGTCCCGTTACTCCGAGTCGCACCGACGGTGTATTGCCGGCTTCAGACATTTCCTTGAACTTCTCTTCGCCGAGAATAGCTATCAGAGCTTCTTCATTATCCGAAAGCTTTGTGTTCTTTGCTATCTTTTCGGTTGTTTCCGAGGTTGATGCCGTCTTCTTGCTGTCGTTGTCTTTCGTATCCTTGGAATCCGTATCTGTTTTGTTCTTATCTTCCGATCCCGTATCCGGAGCGCCGCTCTTACTGCTGCTCTGAGTATTCCCGGAATTTGATCCGGTACTTTTCGATCCGCTGTTCTTAGACCCGCTTCCGCTCGAAGCTGTGCTGTTTGTTGTACTGTTAGATGCGTTGCTCTTCGTGGTGCTGTTAGATGCATTGCTCTTTGT
>JAEEJD010000092.1 GCA_016281675.1 Lachnospiraceae bacterium | reverse complement strand
GCGGTCATAGGATATAAGGATTTTGAGAAGATCAACGAGTCGATATCAGAAGCCGACAGCAAATACAAGAACCCGAGGAATCTCTGCTCGGGCTCGGTAAGGCAGCTTAGCAGCGAGATCACGGCAAAGCGCCATGTCAGGTTCTTTGCATTTTCGCTCGTATCGGCCGAAGGCGCCCGGTTTGATAACAGCAGGGCAGCTCAGCTTGAATTCTTAAGGAAGCAGGGCTTTGAAGTTGTTGAATACCATATGGTAGACCCCGATACGATACTTGAGCGTATCGATTACTTTGCAAAGAGCATAACTGATTACGATATCCCATCGGACGGTCTCGTACTGACACTTGAAGACCTTGCATATTCGGCATCGCTCGGGCGGACGGCAAAGTTCCCGAGGGATTCCATAGCGTTCAAATGGGCGGACGAGATAAAGGAGACAACGCTTCTTGAGATGGAATGGAGTCCGTCGAGGACCGGCCTTATCAATCCCGTCGCTATATTTGCACCCGTGGAACTTGAAGGCACGACAGTATCACGTGCGAGCGTTCATAATATAAGCATGATCGAGTCGCTACAGCTCGGAATCGGCGATACCGTGACGGTATATAAGGCTAACATGATAATACCGCAGATCGCGGATAATCTTACAAGAAGCGGCAGCCTTCCGATACCGGCCGTATGTCCGGCGTGCGGAGGGCCGACATCCGTCATGAACGATAACGGCACCAAGACACTCGTATGTACGAATGCAGAGTGCTGCGCTAAAAAGATAAAGAGCTTTACACTTTTTGTCAGCCGTGACGCGATGCAGATAGACGGCATGAGTGAAGCCACACTCGAGAAGTTCATCGGGCGCGGTATGATACACGAATATGCCGATATTTATAAGCTCGACAGATACAAAGACGAGATATGCCAAATGGAAGGATTTGGCACGAAGTCATACGAGAACCTTCGAGACAGCATAGAAAAGAGCCGCAACACCAGCCTCGTAAGGGTGATCTACAGCCTCGGCATATTAAACGTCGGACTGTCGAATGCGAAGGTGCTTTGCAGATATTTCGACCATGATCTTGATAAGATACGAAATGCTGATATAGAAACGCTTTCATCGATCGAGGGCATAGGCCCCGTTATCGCAAAGAGTATATTCGATTATTTTGCCGATGAGAAAAAGATGAGGATCGTAGATGACCTTATGGCCTGTCTTAACATCGAAAAGCCGGAAGCATCTGCGGATGCGGCAAAACTTGCCGGCAAGACGTTTGTTATCACCGGCTCACTTAACCGGTATGCAAGCCGGAATGAACTCAAGGACATTATCGAGGGCATGGGCGGAAAGGTCGCAGGGTCAGTCAGCAATAACACAACCTGCCTTATTAACAATGACGTGACATCGTCATCCTCCAAAAACAAAAAAGCCAAAGAGCTCGGAGTCGCTATAATATCAGAGGATGATTTTATACGGGAATATATTGATAACTGATCGGAAAAGGAGCAATATATAATGCCTATCAAAATACAGGATTCACTGCCGGCGCAGGCGGTGCTTGAGGGTGAGAATATTTTCGTCATGACGGAATTTCGTGCGATGCATCAGGATATCCGTCCGCTTAACGTTCTTATCCTTAACCTGATGCCGACCAAGGAAGTTACGGAAACTCAGCTCTTACGCAAGCTGTCGAATTCGCCGCTTCAGGTCAATATCGAGCTGCTTCAGACCGCAAGTTACACGCCGACACACGTTGATGCCGGCCATCTTGACAGTTTCTATACAACGTTTGACAAGGTAAGAAACCGCAAGTTTGACGGAATGATCATAACAGGAGCGCCGCTCGAGCATGTCGAATATGAAGATGTCGCATACTGGGATGAGCTGTGTACGATAATGAAATGGTCCGAAAATCATGTGCACTGCACTTACTACCTGTGCTGGGGAGCGTATGCTGCACTATACTATTTCTACGGGATCAAACATCATTTTTATGACGAGAAGCTGTCGGGAATATACGAACACAAAGTATTAAAGCCGACATCGCCGCTTTTCAGGGGATTTGACGATGTTTTCCATGCTCCGCAGTCGCGCGAGATATATGTGACGCACGAGCAGATAGAGAAGATTCCCGAGCTTGAGCTTATGGCCGATTCGGAAGAAGCCGGGGTTACGATAGTCAAGACTGAAGATTCAAGGAAGTTTTTCGTGACATGCCATGCCGAGTATGATTCGGATACACTCGCAAACGAGTATTTCAGGGATCTTAATAAGGGGATGGAGCCGCATATCCCGAAGAACTATTTTCCGGATGATGACCCGAAGAACGCACCGGTCGTAAACTGGAGGTCTACAGGCCAGCTTCTGTACACTAACTGGCTGAATTATTACGTATATCAGTCGACACCTTATGATGTCGAATCGATAGGAGACTAACACAATATTTGAAGGAGGTATTTCTATGGAAATGAAGTTTTACCGTTGTGCCCACTGTGGTCAGATCATCGCTATCGTAAAAGGTACAGGCGTACCCGTTATGTGCTGCGGACAGGCGATGGAAGAGATCGTTCCCGGAACGGTTGATGCAGCTGTTGAAAAACATGTACCCGTTTATGAAGTAAAGGACGGCAAGGTCAAGGTGACCGTAGGATCTGTTGAGCACCCTATGCTTGATGAACATTACATTGAATGGATCGCACTCCAGACAAAGCAGGGAAACCAGAGAAAATCATTAAAGCCGGGTGATGCACCTACAGCATGCTTTAGTATCTGCGATGACGACGAAGTTGTTGCCGTATATGAATACTGCAACCTTCACGGCCTTTGGAAAGCATAAACAGTATAAGGAGGATTCATATGGCTAACAAATATGCCGGAACACAAACCGAGAAAAACTTAGAAGCCGCGTTTGCAGGCGAGTCACAGGCAAGAAACAAATACACATATTTTGCATCAAAGGCAAAGAAGGAAGGATTCGAGCAGATATCGGCCCTTTTCTTAAAGACAGCCGAGAATGAAAAGGAACATGCAAAACTGTGGTTCAAGGAACTTGAGGGGATCGGTTCTACGGCTGAGAACCTCGCTGCTGCGGCAGACGGCGAGAACTATGAGTGGACGGATATGTATGAAGGGTTTGCAAAGACAGCCGAGGAAGAAGGATTCCCGGAACTCGCCGCAAAGTTCAGGGGTGTCGCTGCCATAGAGAAGAACCACGAGGAAAGATACCGTGCACTTCTTAAAAACGTGGAAGCTCAGGAAGTATTCAAGAAGAGCGAAGTAAAGGTTTGGGAATGCAGGAACTGCGGTCATATCGTTGTCGGAACGAATGCGCCCGATGAATGCCCGGTATGCGCACATCCTCAGAGCTTCTTTGAGATAGAAGCCAAGAATTATTAATATTTACCGGAGATAAGACAATGAAGAAACTGGAAGATTACGTAACCAGCATACCTGATTTTCCCGAAGAGGGGATCATATTTCGGGACATAACGAGTGTGCTGCAGTCTGCTGACGGCTTTGCGCTTGCGGTAGAGGC
>JAEEJD010000091.1 GCA_016281675.1 Lachnospiraceae bacterium | reverse complement strand
TGCCGACGGTGTCAAGGTTTGGTGTAAGGTTTCTTGAAAGCCCGACCGTACCGAGTGCACTTATGACTTCAAATAATGCATCGACAAGCAGTATACCGCCTCTTGACAGGAGAAGTGTTGTCATGACAAGTACCGTGACGATACTGAAGAAAACGATGGCGGATGATTTGCGCATCATTTCCTCGGGTACCCTCCGGTGGAAAATCACATTTTCCTTTTTACCGTTAACGTATGAAAACGCATTCATGAAAAACAGGAATGCGGTTATCGTCTTGATACCGCCCGCCGTTCCGACAGGCGAGCCTCCGATGAACATGAGAACGTATCCGGTCATGCACGAGATCTCGCTGAGCTTATCCTGCGGAATGGAGGCAAATCCGGCGGTCCTGAACGTTACCGACTGAAACAGGCTGTTGAGGATCTTGCCGGAAAGGCTTAAGTTTCCGAGAGTGTCGGGATTATCGTATTCAGCAGTAAATATGCATACGGCTCCGAACAGGATGAGACCGAGTGTTAACAACAGGACGAGCTTTGTGTGCTCCGGAAGGCGTGAGAAAAACCGCGCCGGAGAATAACGGTATTTGATCCCCGTGGCAACCCCGTCGGAAAGATCGAACCAAACGACAAATCCTATACCTCCGAGAATGATCAGTGCCATTGTCGTGCACATGAGTAGATATGAACCGCGAAGATCGATCATACTGTTCGGACCGACCACATCCATTCCGGCATTGCAGAACGCGGAAACCGACTGAAACAAGGATGCCCACAAACCCTTTCCGACACCGAACATCGGAATGAACCTTATCGCACATAGTGCGGCGCCGATGAGTTCAACCGTAAACACACCCCTGAACATACGTATCAGAAACTGAAGGATCCCTCTTCTTTTGTCGACATTAAGCGAATCTCCGAGGAGCATACGGTCTCCGAGGAAGAATTTCTTTCTGCTCAGGAGCATTATCATCGAACCGACTGCGACAACTCCGAGACCGCCGATCTGTATAAGGAGCAGGATCACAAACTGGCCGAAAAGACTCCAGTGGGCATACGTATCCACGACAACAAGTCCCGTAACACATACGGACGTGGTTGCGGTAAAAAGCGCGGTAAGAAATCCGGTCTGCTGTCCCGGTGCGCTTGCGACAGGGAGCATCAGAAGCAGAGCCCCGACCGTTATCACGAGCAGGAAGCTTACCGGTATATAATGTACGGGCATGATCCTTGTGCGCTTCAAATCGTTCTCTCCTTTGCATGATCAAAGTGTATTATATCACGCATCAAATTTAACACAAAATGTGAACTTTACGATGACAGAATATAATAAGACGTGCCCGGTAGTGTATAATAGAATATGCAAAAAACCGAAAGGAGTTCATGCATATGTTTGATTTTGATTATTATACCCCCACCAAGGTCGTGTTCGGAAAGAACACGGAAAGCAGGGTCGCTGACCTTATTAAGGAGTTCGGAGGTAAGAAGATACTGATACATTACGGCGGAGGAAGTGTTGTACGCTCCGGCCTTTTAAAGCGCGTGACCGATACGCTCGATGCTGCCGGAATTTCATATGTAACGCTTGGCGGTGCCGTTCCCAATCCTCACCTCGGACTTGTGTATGAAGGCATTGAACTCTGTAAAAAAGAGAACGTCGATTTTCTTCTTGCGGTCGGCGGAGGAAGCGCGATAGACTCCGCAAAGGCTATCGGCTACGGGGTAGTCAATGAAGGTGACGTATGGGATTTTTACGACTATAAACGTAAGGCAGAAGGATGTCTTCCGCTCGGAGTCATTCTGACGATAGCTGCAACCGGAAGCGAGATGAGCGATTCGTCCGTTATAACGAAAGAGGAAGGACTCGTTAAGCGCGGATACAGCAGTGATTACAGCCGGCCTAAGTTTGCGATCATGAACCCGGAACTTACGATGACGCTGCCGGATTATCAGACCGCATGCGGCTGCACCGATATTATGATGCATACGATGGAAAGATACTTCACAAACGGCGGCAACATGGACATCACGGATTCGCTTGCGGAGGGACTGCTCCGAACGGTCAAGGAAAATGCGCTGATCCTTCGTGACGATCCGAAGAATTATGATGCACGCGCCGAGGTTATGTGGGCAGGAAGCCTTGCACATAACGGTCTTACCGGATGCGGAAATGACGGTGGTGACTGGATGACACATAAGCTCGAGCATGAACTCGGAGGCCTCTATGATGTGGCTCACGGCGCAGGACTTGCAGCGATCTGGGGCAGCTGGGCAAGATACGTGTACAAGAACTGCCTGCCGAGATTTAAAAAGTTTGCGATAAACGTCATGGATGTAGAAGACGTCGGAAGCGATGAAGAGATCGCGCTTTGCGGTATCGAGGCAATGGAGGAGTTCTACAGGGCTATCGGAATGCCGACGAACCTCAGAGAACTCGGCGTTACCGCAACAGATGAGGACCTTGTGCTGATGGCTCATAAGTGTGCTGTCGGAGTCGGCGGCGAGATGGGTTCCGCAAAAGTGCTCAACGAAGAGGCGATGCTTGCGATATACAGAGCAAGTATGTGATAAAGGATAAGACATGGATTACAGTACATACGAAATATATGATTTTGACCGAGTGAGCGCGTTTCATATGTCGACGGGCTACAAAGAAAGGAGCTACAAGCAGCACTGGCATTCCTACGGCGAGATACTTCTCGTCGGGCCCGGCAAGACGAATATTTACAGCATCGGCAGGAACAGATACGAACTGACGAGGGATGACATCGTGCTCGTATGGCCGATGGAGATGCACTCTATAGTAGATGCGGACAGGGAAGAGTCGCTTGTCATACAGTTTTCGAATGCATTCATCAATTCGCTCTTCGATCTTCGAAGGATCATGCATATGTACCGTAATCTTCATGTGATCTGCGTCAATGCGCACCCGGAGCTGGCCGGAAAGTTAAAGGCCATAACCGCGCAGATGAAGGAGATATTCTTCTCCGACAGGCAGGATAAGGAGATCAGGTGCTGCATGCTCCTTATGGAATTCATGCTGACACTGTTCGACTACAGAAAAGAGCTTGCTCCGGAACTTCAGGACGAGGATCCGCACGGCTACACGGACGACGTCATGAAACGTATGATGATGGTCACCGATTACATCAAGAACAATCTGACGGCTGATGACCTTTCGCAGGGAGCGATGGCCGAGATGGCAGGCATCAGTCGTGATTACTTCTCACGCATATTCAAGAATGTCACCGGAATGAACTACATTAAATGGCTCAACATGATCCGTCTTGAAAAGGCTTCCGAACTTCTCGCTCAGGAGGGCAGGACGCTCACAGAGATCGCCATGCTGTCGGGATTCCAGAGTATTCCGAGCTTTAACAGGGTGTTCCGCGAGGAAAAGGGCATGGCTCCCGGGGAATACAGGTCTTTGTTCGTAAATACTCCATGACGGAATCTGTGTCTTTTTTTTACTTATTTACGGCTGGAATATGATAGAATATACCCATCACATTGATCGGTGATGGGTATGAAGAAGAGATTAAACCGTACAAGTGCATATATGACGATAGCAGCTGCGGTGCTGCTTATCATGAATGCGACGCTTGGATTTTTCCTTACGAAAGAATCCGGCAGGGCGCTCAAGTCTATAATCGACAACAGGATGCTTGATATCTCCAACACAGCGGCAGCCATGCTTGACGGAGATGTGCTGGCAACTGTCCGGGCCGAGGATGTCGATACTCCGGGGTATCAAAAGACCCTGAAGACTCTCACATATTATCAGGACAATATCGATCTTAAGTATATATACTGCATCCGTGATACGGGCGGCGGTA
>JAEEJD010000090.1 GCA_016281675.1 Lachnospiraceae bacterium | reverse complement strand
GACGAGATCAGGAAGAAGATGTTCGTATTCGAAGATATCCTGCTGCTTGACGACCGTGCAATCCAGAGAGTGCTTCGTGACGTCGATAACTCCGACCTTGCTATCGCGCTTAAGGGTGCAAATGAAGAAGTCCAGAATGCGATATTTAATAACCTTTCCAAGCGTCTTGCCCTCATGATAAGGGAAGATATGGAATTCATGGGTCCTGTTCGTATGAAGGATGTTGAAGAAGCCCAGCAGAAGATCGTTAATACGATCAGAAGACTTGAGGATGCATCCGAGATCGTTATTTCCCGTGGCGGAGGAGATGAGATAGTTGTCTAGTACGTTGATCAAATCCTACACCTATAACTATGCCGAGGAGAAAGAGAAGAAAGGCAAGCGCATCATAGATTCGAATCTTGCCGTATCCGAGAGGATAAGGGAACTGTCGGAGATGATGGAGGCGGAACCCGAGGAAGATTTTGCCGATGAATTTACCGAGGGTCTCGATGCGGCCCAGGTGGATGCGCTGTTGACCGATCAGGACGAACTGGCCGCCGAGAACGCAAAGAACGAGGCGGCTCAAAAACTTATAGACGAAGCCAACGAAGAAGCACAGCAGATAATAGAGAACGCAAATGCCGAAGCAGAGAGGATCATAGCGGAAGCGAATGCGAAGGCCGAGGAGATCTTCGCGGAGGCCAGAGAAAAAGGTATGGCCGAAGGAAGCGAAGCCGGATACGCCGAAGGAATGGAAAAAGCGGCGGAAAAAGAGAGAGAGGTCGAAGAGAAGTCTGTAGCTCTCGACCGGGCATTTGAGGCGAAAGTCGCAGAACTTGAACCCAAGTTCGTGGACACCCTTACAGGTATATATTCGCACGTACTGGGGATTGACTTGACCGGTCGATCAGAGACGGTGCTTCATCTTTTACAGAATACGATCAGAAACATAGAGGGGACCAAGAACTACCTGGTCCATGTTTCGGGCGATGACCACGAGTTCGTGTCTGAACACAGGGATGATCTTGCCGAGGGACTCGGCTCGTCCGCAACCGTTGAAGTGATCAACGACGTCACGCTGACGGCAGGAAACTGTTTTGTCGAGACAGACGGCGGAATATTCGATTGTTCACTCGGAACGGAACTAGAACTGCTCAAGAAAGAATTGAGAGTCCTGTCGTATGGAAATTGATTTCGGCAAATACAACAAGGCATACGAGAAGACATATTTCAAGAGACTCGGGAAGGTCGTAAATGTCGTCGGACTAACGATAGAGAGTAACGGGCCCGAGGCCAAGCTTGATGACCTTTGCAGGATCATCGTCGATGCCGAGACCGGGAAATACGTTCAGGCCGAAGTCATAGGCTTTAAGGACGGCAAGACCCTTCTGATGCCTTTTGAGTCAACGGAAGGTATAGGCTCCGGGTGTATTGTCGAGAACATGGGATATCCGCTTTCCGTGCAGGTCGGTCCGGAATTGTTGGGACTTGCACTCGACGGGCTGGGTCATCCGATAGACGGTTCGGAACTTAACTGCGCGCAGAGTTACCCGATAGAAGCGCCTGCACCCGACCCGCTTAAGAGAGAGATTATAAACGAGATCCTTCCACTCGGCGTTAAGGCGGTGGACGGGATCATGACAATAGGAAAGGGCCAGCGTATCGGGATATTCGCGGGCTCAGGTGTAGGAAAGAGTACACTTCTCGGAATGTTCGCCCGCAACACGCAGGCGGACATCAATGTCATAGCCCTTATAGGAGAGCGTGGCAGGGAGGTCAGGGAATTCATAGAACGCGACCTCGGTGAAGAGGGTATGGCCAGATCCGTAGTAGTTGTCGCAACGAGCGACAAGCCGGCTCTCGTCAGACGTAAGGCCGCACAGACGGCGACCGCAATCGCCGAGTATTTCCGCGATCAGGGCAGGGATGTTCTTCTGATGATGGACTCACTGACGCGATTTTCAATGGCACAGCGCGAGATCGGGCTTGCCAGCGGTGAACCCCCCGTAACCCGCGGCTATCCACCCAGCGTTTACGCGCAGATGCCCAAACTTCTGGAGCGCGCCGGATGTGATGACAAGGGATCGATAACCGGATTGTATACGGTTCTGGTCGACGGTGATGATTTTAACGAACCGATCACGGATACCGCAAGATCGATACTCGACGGTCATATAATGCTTGATCGTAAGCTTGCGCACAAAAATCACTACCCGGCGATCGATGTCCTCCAGTCGATATCCCGTTGTATGAGTCAGATAGCGACCAAGGAGCACAAAGCTGTGGCAAACCGCCTCAAGACGGTGCTCGCAACGTACACCGAAGCCGAGGACCTTATCAATATCGGGGCGTACAAGGCCGGGGCCAATCCGAACATCGATTATTCGATAGAGAAGATAGACAAAGTCAATGAGTTCCTGTGCCAGGACGTTGACAGCCGCTATACGCTGGATGAAGAGATACAGCTGCTCTCTGATATTTTCGCGGAGGATGCTTCCGGTGAAGTAAATCTATAACAACAGAACTTAAGGACGCTCGCCCATTTGAATTCAGCCTTGCTGAATGGGGGCTCGCGGTGTAGTCAGGGTCCCACCACCTTCGGTGGTAACCCCTATCAACATATTATGGCAAGATTCCGCTACAGGATGCAAAACATCCTTAATGTAAAAGAGAAGCTTGAGACCCAGGCGAAGAACGAATTTGCGATCGCCGCGGCCAAAGAGAGGGAGGAAGAGGAGAAACTGAACGCCCTCAGGGACCGCAGAAACGGGTTTGAGGCCCACCTTAAAGAACTGGTCGCATCCGAACTTGATGTCATTAAGATAAAGGAAGCAGAGGATGCGCTTGAGGTCATTAAGTATCACGTAAGGCTTCAGGAACTGAATCTTGCGGCGGCAAGACAGGAACTTGAGGTCGCGCGCCAGAAACTGACCGCAGCGATGCAGGACCGCAAGACCCACGAGAAGCTCAAAGAGAAGCAGTTTGAGCAGTTTAAGGCCGAGGAGGCCGCGAAGGAAAGCAAAGAGATTGACGAGCTTGTCAGCTATCGTCACGGCAGGTAATAAGGACGTACCCGTTTACGGGAGGATTATAGAATGGCAGATGTAGAAGAGGGCCAGGAGCTCTCCGAAAAAGAAAAAAAGAAGAAGGAAAAAGAAGACAAGAAAGCCGCCAAGAAGGCCGGCAAGGGTTTTGACGCTCTTGCGACCGACAACGGCGCTCTTTACGCGGACATCGATGATGAGGATGAGGGATTTTCACCGTCGGTGCTTCTTATAGTTATTCTTATCGTGATCATATGGATCGCGATCCTTGCGCTTCTCGTAAAGCTTGATATCGGCGGATTCGGATCGGGCGTGCTGCGTCCGATATTAAAGGATGTGCCGTTTGTCAACAAGATCCTTCCTGAACCCACATCAACGGAGGAATATGTCGGTGATTTCGACAATCTGCCCGATGCGCTTGCCGAGATAGAACGCCTGAACAAGCAGATCGATGAGCTCAAGAAGGAGCTTGCGAACGGAGACGGTGAGGAATCCGAGGAGATCAAGGCTCTGAAGGAAGAGATCGTAAGGCTTCGAACGTTTGAGGACAGCCAGATCGAGTTCCAGAAGCTCAAGACCGAATTCTATGAAGAGGTCGTGTTCTCGGATAAAGCGCCCGATATCGATCAGTACAAGTCGTATTACGAGGAGATAGATCCCGATAACGCCGAATACCTGTACAAACAGGTGGTCCAGCAGCTTGAGACCGACAGGATCATGGATGAGTATGTCAAGGCATACAGCGAGATGAAGCCGAAGCAGGCGGCTGCGATATTCGACCAGATGGGCGACAATCTGGATCTGGTGGCGAAGATCCTCGGCAATATGGAGCCGAACCCGAGGGCGAAGATCATACAGGCCATGGATAAGGAACTGGCTTCAAAACTCACAAAACTGATGGATCCCCAGTAGGAAGGAGGGGCCCGTTTACGGGAAGATTCCTTCCTACACGTGGAGCGCCCATTCTGCGAAGCAGAATTAAAATGCGCGACACTCCCGATATGGGGTTAAGTATTACATCTCTTCGGTCGATAAAGTATATGAGTGCCAACGCACCTTGAAAACTGAAGAGAGGAGGATGGAAGATGGCAAACACTACAGTAACCTCAGTAAGCGATCTTTTACTTACGAACGTTACAGCCGGTGTAAAAGCCGGTGACCAGAAGGTCTCCGATACTTCGGGATTCTCGGAAGTAATGAACATCGCCAAAGATTCGACTTCAAAAGTCGGAGCGGTAAAAGGCGACGATGTTGCAAAGACGAGAACAGTCGTTGAGACACCGAAGAGCAAAGAGATCAGGACCGAGGACAAAGCCGTACGCGATCCGATGGCAAATAAAGCCGATAAGGCAGAATTTACCGAAGAAGTCGCAAAGGAAGCTTCCAAGATCTACGACAAGATCAAAGAAGTCCTTAACGTAAGCGACGAAGATATCGAAAACGCGATGGAAACACTCGGGATCACCGCAGTCGATCTGCTCGACCCCGTCAGTATCAGAGAACTCTGCATGGAACTTACGGGAGTCACCGATTCGATCTCACTCATAACAAACGCGGATCTTTACGTGAATGTTAAAGAGATCGCACAGGCAGCGGATGACGCGGTCGCACAGATAGCCGCACAGTTCGGTATGACTACAGAGAACGCCGAATCGATATTCAAGGACGAATCTATAATTGATGCGGTTAAGGAAACATTTTCAGATCTGATAAACAAATCAGAGGCAGCTGAGCTTCAATCACAGGAAGCGACGGTTCTCACGGACGGGAATCAGGTACAGATGCCGATCACAGACACGGATGTCACAACAAAGGCGGGAGATACAGCTACCGCAGAAAATCATATTGATACGGTTGTAAAGGCAGACGCCGATACAAACGCAAACGCAGCAGCGGGCACGGAAGCAAAAGCTGTTACGGTTGAGGTAAAGGGTACACCTAATGAAAGACCCGTACAGGAAAGCGTAAGACCCGAAGAGGCAGGGGAAGTCGGAACGGAAGATCCGCTCGCAAAATCTACAGTCGGAACGACCGAGACTTTCAAAGCTGCAACAAAGCCCGAAGAGAGCAGCCTTAAGGAGAACAGCTCCGAAGCTGAAGTACCCAAGGGTAACAACGAAACGCAAAGCAACGTTTCGAGATTTGCCGATATAGATACGGCAGCTGCAGCACCCCAGCAGACAACGGTTGTAAACACCGAAGTCAACGACCTCGGACAGGTGGTCGAAACGGTAACGACTTATTCGAACGGACAGGCCGAATCGATAATGAGTCAGGTAACCGAATCGATCAGGGTCAGTTACACACCCGATACGACATCGATGGAGATGCAGCTTCACCCCGCATCACTCGGAACGGTGAACATGAACATCGCATCGACAAACGGAGTGGTAACAGCCCACATACTTGTCGAGTCAGAAGCAGTAAAGGCTGCGCTTGAGAGCCAGCTGATAACTCTTCAGCAGACATTCGATGAACAGGGAATGAAAGTTGAAGCGGTTGAAGTGGCAGTCGCAAACTACGACCTCAACAGAGGAACAGGTTCCGAAACGGGAAGCAATTCCGAAGATCATAACCAGGGAAGAGCAGGAAGGGTCGGAACAAGACGCAGGATCAACCTTAACGATCTCAGTGATGACGACATTGAAGAGCTGAGTGAGGAAGAAAAGCTCTCTGCCGACATGATGGCAAGATCGGGAAACAGCGTTGATTACACAGCATAGTAAAGGAGACAGCCTATGTCAACAGTAGCAAACATAGTAAACG
>JAEEJD010000089.1 GCA_016281675.1 Lachnospiraceae bacterium | reverse complement strand
GATTGTTAATGCTTTTTTGAATACGCCGCAGGTTAATGAAACCTACGAGGCTTTGATGGCCGGTGCAAAGCGTGCCGGAATAGACATGACGCTATCTACGAATGCGGACTATCTTGTCGACCCCGGGAATAATATCTTGATCAACCAGCGATCGGACTGTGACCCGACGGATGTGGATTTCATCCTGTTCTGGAACAAGGACGTATTTCTCGGACGCGCTCTTGAGAGGATAGGATGCAGGCTCTATAATCCCGCGGATGCGATAGAATTCTGCGATAATAAAGCCCTTACTTTCGAGAGACTCGATGGCATCTGTCCCGTTCCGCGAACATTTCGTATCCCGATGACATTTAATACCATAGGCTTTACGTCTCTTGATTTCGAGTCAGATATCGGTGAACTGCTAGGTTATCCTTATGTGATAAAAGAGAGCCTGGGCTCATACGGCGGACAGGTCTATCTCGCCGATAGTCCCGAAAAAGCGAAAGAGATCCTGCAATCAATAGAAGGTAAGGATTGCATTGCTCAGGAATACATTAAAGAAAGCAGCGGACACGACATACGTGCGTATGTTGTAGGTGACAGGGTCGTTGCGGCGATGGAAAGATACAACGCAAATGATTTTCGCTCCAATATCGCTAACGGCGGCAGTGCCACAGCCTGCATCGTAACCGATGAACAGGAGCGTATCGCGGTCAGCGCGGTCAAAAAGCTGGGGCTTGATTTTGCCGGAGTTGACCTTCTGATCGCCAAAGGCGGCAGACCTCTTTTATGCGAAGTCAATTCAAACGCGCAATTTAAGGGCCTTAAGGATGCGACCGGGATCGACATTACCGATGCGCTGTTTGAGCATATTATAAGAAACGGGGACGGTTCTTAATTCTCACTTTTCGATTGAAGATACAGAACGAACGCTACGGCTGACGCTGCCGCCATACAGATACATCCGATGATCGTCTGCGAAGGCAACGGGATATCCGCCGGGAAAAGCGGCGCAACATAGATGCCTGAAGCATTTATTACGATATGCAGCAGAATTGTTATCGCAACACCAAACAGGCTGTTCGGAAGGTCCAGAAGCGATGACTTGTCGTTTCGCTTTCTGAAAATGATCGGGCAGTAATAGAAGACACATCCTATCAACAATCCCATAACAAAACCATATACCCTCTGGATCGTTAATGTATGATACAGCCCGAAGAGGACGGCCTGAATGAGATTCGCGGCCCAGAACGGGAGTATCATCTTTCCGGCACGAAGGAATATCAGACGGAACACAAGCTCCTCAAGAAGCGGTCCGACAAATATGGTATGGATCAGCTGGCGCGGTTCAAATGAGCGGATAGCGGTCATGTAATCTCTGTACTGACTTGCCGCAGCCGATGCCGACGAAGCACTGTTGTTACCCATAAACTCAACAGCGGCGTTTACGAGGTAAGCGCCGCCTGTCTGCATCAGTAAACCAAGAAGGATGATCGCTAAAGAATTTACTATCGCCCATATTATTCTGCGATGTTTGGTGATTTTATCAATTATCATGACTGTCCTGAGATTCTTTGACTTCATGAGGATCGGACGGACCGTACTCTACCTTGTCCTTCGGAAGAAGCTTGACCAGTGCGGCCTCAAGATCCACGCTCTTGACGGGCTTACTGATATACGATACAAATCCCTCCTCAAGATACATCTCCTGAGCGCCGACAAGAGCATTTGCGGTAAGTGCCACCACGGGTGTGTCGGCATTCAGACCGTCGGCCTGCTCCCGTACCTTATGAAGCGTTTCAATACCGTCCATGATCGGCATCATGTGATCCATAAGGATAACATCATAACGTTTGACAAGTGTATACTTGAGGCATTCGTCTCCGCTTGATGCCAGATCTATCTGCATGCCCGTATTCTTAAGAAGAAGCCTTACAACGTTAAGGTTCATCTTCACATCATCAACAACAAGTACGCGGGCGCGAGGTGCGGTAAAGCGATCCTTCTTGGCGCTCTTGTCCTTTTCGGAATCCTCGACGCTCTTTTCTCTCTTGTGTGACAGCCTCTCTCCGAAATTCCCGACCGCTCCCTTATCGGCAATAAGCTGCGGGATTGAGACAGTGAACGTCGAGCCCTCATAGTGGGCAGATTCGACGGTTATCTCGCCTCCCATCATCTCGGTAAACTTCTTGGTTATGGAAAGGCCCAGACCTGTTCCTTCTATGTTCCTGTTTGACTTCTCGTCAATACGTTTGAACGAATCGAACAGGTACTTCTGATTTTCTTCGGAAATACCTATTCCGGTGTCCTTTACCGATACGATCAGCCGGATATTGCGATCGTCTGTCTTCTCATAACTGAATATAAGGCGGACAGACCCGTCCTTCGTATACTTAACGGCATTCGTCAGAAGGTTCATGATTATCTGACGGATCCTGACCTCGTCACCGTACAGGAATGCCGGTATATCGGGGTCGTTCTCGACTGTGAACTCCAGTTCTTTTCTCTTGGCTCTCATATGGATCATGTTGTAGCAATCGTTCATGATCGAGAAGAGCTCATATTCGACGGGATGAAGTTCCATCATGCCCGATTCGATCTTGGAGAAATCAAGTATGTCATTAACGAG
>JAEEJD010000088.1 GCA_016281675.1 Lachnospiraceae bacterium | reverse complement strand
ATATCCTTCCTCTTAACGGTTTTTCGGAAAAGGAGCTCCTGACGGTGGCATACGCTCTTGAATCAAAGAGTGAACATCCTATTTCCAGGGCGGTTACCGATCACGCCGGTGAAAAAGAGATTCCGCCTGAAGAGACAACAGAGTTTGAAGTCTTATCGGGAAACGGCTTGAAGGCAAAACTTGGTGCTAAGATCATAAGAGGCGGAAGCGCAAAGTATATCGGAAGTGTTTTGGGGGGATTAAGTAAAGAGACGGAAGAACACATAAACAGCCTTGCCAAGGAAGGAAAGACGCCGGTTCTTTTTGCTGAGGGTGATAAACTTCTCGGAGTCCTCGGAGTCTCGGATGTGATAAAAGAGGATTCGACGGAAGCCATTGCGCAGCTGAAGGCACTGGGTATCCACACAGTCATGCTTACCGGCGATAACGAGGTCACTGCCGCGGCCATTGCAAGGCAGGCAGGTGTTGATGAAGTTGTAGCTTCCGTTAAGCCTGACGGGAAGGAAGCTGTCGTAAGAGAACTTGCGGGACACGGTTCTGTGGCTATGGTCGGAGACGGTATAAATGACGCTCCTGCGCTGACAGCTGCAAACATCGGAATAGCGATCGGTGCGGGAACTGACGTGGCAATAGATGCGGCGGATGTGGTTCTTATGAAGAGCAGCATAAAGGATGTTGCGGCAGCCATCAGGATATCAAGAAGCACCCTTGGAAATATTCATGAGAATCTTTTCTGGGCTTTTTTCTACAATGTTCTTGGTATTCCGCTGGCCGCAGGATGCTACGTTGCTGCTTTCGGATGGGAGCTGAATCCCGTATTCGGAGCGGCAGCCATGGGACTTTCAAGTTTTTGCGTTGTTTCAAACGCACTACGTCTTAACCTGATAAGGCCCTATGACAGCAAAAGAGATAAACCGATTAAAAACCCTGTATCGGGGATTTTAATAGAACAGAACGCAAATATTGAAAAAATAAAGGAGAGTAAAGATATGAAGATCAAAGTAAACGGAATGATGTGTGGACACTGTGAAATGCATGTAAAGAAGGCTCTTGAGGCAATTGACGGAATCGACAGCGTTGTTGCATCTCACGAGGAAAATCTTGTTACGATCACTAATTCCAAAGATGTTGAGGAGTCGGTGATAAAGGCCGCTGTAGAGGAAGCCGGTTATGAGTATGCCGGATTGGAACAGTAAGTCTCAAAGAACGGAGGAAGAAGACATGAAAACACTTGTAACATATTTCAGCGCGCAGGGACATACAAAGAAGGTTGCGGAGGAATTTGCTAAAGAGATCGATGCGGATACGTTCGAGATCGTCCCGGAAGAGCCTTATTCTGAGTCGGACATCAGATGGACCAATCCGATTTCAAGGTGCAACCGAGAGAAGATGGGCAAGAAAGATGTTCCGGTCAAGGGCAGGATCGAAAACTTTGATGAATATGAGCGTATATATATCGGATTTCCGATATGGTATTATGCAGCCCCGAATGTCGTAAACACATTCTGTAAGGGTTATGATTTTACCGGTAAGAAAGTATATGTCTTCGCCACGAGCGGAGGAAGCGATATAGGAAAGACAGCCGAAAAGCTCAATCCGTATCTTGCCGGAACAGAAGTAATTGATGCCAGAGTTGTTAAGAGTGCGAGCGAGATCACAAGATAAACAGGAGCGTTCTTACGAATAAGGAGATACCATGAATCTTACGTCAGGGATCATTGAGATCGATCTTCACGGAATGAGGGTGGAAGAGGCGATCAGAAAGATCAGAAACGAAGTTAACAAAGCGCCGGGCAGCGTATATACGATCAGGCTCATTCACGGTTATCACGGCGGAACAAGAATAAAGGAAGCGATCGAGGATGAGTTCTCATACGGCAGGGAAGGCAAAGTCAAAAGTGTCAGACCCGGAGTCAATCCGGGGATAACCGAACTTGTGTTACGATAAATGAAGCCGGCGGGTCTGGCCGGCTTCAAAGGGAGGTTTATTATGAAAATGTTTTATCAGCTCTTCTCTTTTCTATGCACTCATGATATCAGACGTTCCGTCACAGAAGCGTCACACACGATTAAGTCGGAGGATTCGGAAATTGGAACTATATAACGGAAGACCTGAAAATACGGAGGGCAGACTGCCAAGAGAAGTGCGGACATATGATTTTCTCGATGATCTTGGGATCGAATATCAAAGGACGGATCACGGGAGAGCCGATAACATGGAAGCATGCAACATTATCGATGCGGTGCTGGGGGTGATCATATGCAAGAACCTGTTTTTGTGCAATAGGCAGAAGACGGATTTCTATCTGTTGATGATGCCCGGAGACAAGAAGTTCAAGACGAAGGAACTGTCATCGCAGATCAATTCGGCAAGACTTTCGTTTGCCGATCCGGAAGATATGCTTAAATTCCTTGATATAGAGCCCGGG
The DNA here is from genome assembly GCA_016281675.1 of Lachnospiraceae bacterium. The sequence continues at coordinate 10,454 of JAEEJD010000088.1, read as the reverse complement.
GCGGTAAGCATCATGGGTCTGATGAATGACAGGGAACATGCAGTGAAGCTGCTGATAGATGAGGATGTGCTGAAAGATGAATATCTCGGATGTCATCCGTGTGTATGCACCTCCAGTCTTAAGATGAAGACGGCCGATGTTATAAATACATTCCTACCTGCAACGGGACATACATATCAGACGGTACACCTGGTGGGAGAGGATTGAACACCGGGACTGGAAGTTTCGGAAATACATATTGTCACATTCGTGGTTGTTTGGTACAATATTCGCTCAGCCACATTTTTTAGGATGCCTAGCAGATAATTACCATGGAATCACGCGAACAGAAGAAAAAGAAGATGATAATGATGATAGTGGCCGCAGTGCTTCTCGTTGCGGTTGCGGTCATCATTTTTATTTATTTCAGGTCCCAGATCAGGGCAACAACCATGCGTATTCTTCGCATGGAGGGCGAAGTGTCGCTTGAAGATAACGGCAAGAAGAGGACTGCAACGAAGAACCTCCGCCTTAACAGCGGTAATGCATTGACGACCAAAAAGAAGAGTCTCGTTGCGATAGGCCTTGACGATACCAAGATCGTGACGCTCGATGAGCTGAGCCGTGCCGAGTTCAATCAGGCCGGAAGACAGCTCGATCTGGAGCTTACGGACGGAAGCCTGTTCTTCGAAGTTCAGAAGCCTCTTGAAGACGATGAGAAGATGGAGATCAAGACCAATACGATGGTCGTCGGAATAAGAGGTACATCCGGCTGGGTATCGGTAGAAGGTGATCATGAGAGTCTTATCATATGTGACGGACATGTTCATGTCATAGGAAGAAACCCTAATACCGGAGAGACTAAAGAGATAGAAGTGTATGCCGGTCAGAGGGTCAGTACATATCTTTATAATGACAGAAATGTAGACAGTATCATGTTCTATGTCGAAGAAGTCACGGAACGCGAGCTGCCCGAATTTCTTCTCGAACGCTTACGCGAAAATCCCGCGCTCCTCGATAAAGTCTGCAAAGAAACAGGATGGGACAAGCCGTGGATACTCGGTATCGATATGCTCACCCCTACGCCGACTCCGATTGTTGAAGAGGCTGATGATACGGATGAGAGCGATCATGACGAGGTGACACCTACACCCACGCCTACAACAACACCCACCGCAAAGAAGAATGATGAGGATAATACAGAGGAAGAGCTTGAAGAACTGCTGAAGAAAATGCTCGCCATGATTACACCCACACCTACTCCGGCACCGGTGATCACTCCGGACGTTCCTTATGAGGACCCGTATGGGGATGAAGAGGAAGAAGAGGAAGAAGAAAAGGATAACAGCGTCACCGCGGTATATAATCACATAGACGGAACAAATGGTCCGTTTACACTTACTAATGGTGCAGAGGGAACATTTAATGAGTATCCGGGATCGCAGTCAGGAATTATCAATATTACAAAGGCGGGAAGTACACCTATAGTGTTACCGTTAAACATAACAAATAACAACGGCCAGGTTCAGTATCAGGATCTGCAAGTCGGATCCAATAAGTGGATAGATTGGACCGCGTCCGCATATAGTAACGGAAATACGATGAATCAAAGCTATTCCGTTGATAGTAATTATGCGATAGGGAAAAATGACACGAGTGTAATTGCGCCGAACAATTTAACTTTGAATCCACCGGAAACCATCTGGTATGAGGTTCATGATCAAAATACACTTGCTGATTATGAATTTAATCAGACGGATTTTGATGCATGGTTTGCACAAGCATACCCGTAAATCAATACCGGTTTCATATTTTTTTCTACATCCAACCGCCGTCGACCTTGATGATCTGGCCGGTCAGGTAGTTGGTCGATTCGGCAAGGGATAAGATGACGGAGGCCACTTCGGCGGGCTTGCCGATACGGTCGGCGGGTATGTCGGCAACGACTTCGGCCAGTTCCTCGTCAGACAGTCTTGAATTCATATCGGTGTCTATGAGACCGCATGCAACCGCATTAACGCTTATTCCGCTCGGTGCGAGTTCCTTGGCGAGAGCTTTGGTGAACGCGTCGAGGCCGCCCTTTGATGCGGAATAGGCCACTTCCATCGAAGCACCGCTCTCTCCCCATACAGACGATACATTTATGATCTTGCCGGAGAACTCCGTGAGCATGTGCGGGATAGCCGCACGGCACATATAGAATACGGAGCTTAAGTTTGTATTAATTGTCTTAGCCCAGTCTTCATCCGACATATCCGTAACAAGTCCCACATATGAGATTCCCGCATTGTTGATAAGGACAGAGGGAGGATCGATCTTATTGAAGAGATCCCTGACCGCCGCAGGATCAGATACATCGGCCCGGCAGGCAACACACTTGACCCGGTATGTATCCTCGAGGTCCTTTGCCAAGTGTTCAAGGCTTTCTATATTCTTGATGCAGCACAGTGTCAGGTCGTATCCGGCCCTTGCGAATTCTATCGCTATCGCACGTCCGATACCGCGCGAAGCACCGGTTATCAAAGCATTCTTTCCCATGATTTTTCCTCCCGGATATGGTATAATAACTACATATATTATACCACAACAAAGGGAGACAATCATGGACCGGGAATACGACGTGATCATTATAGGTGCGGGCCCTGCGGGGCTGACAGCGGGCATATATGCGGCGAGAGCCGGACTGAAGGCTCTGATACTGGAAAGGTACGGCGCAGGCGGTCAGATACTCAATACATATGAAGTCGACAATTACCCGGGACTTCCGGGCATCACGGGAGCCGAGCTCGGGATGAAGATGCAGGAGCATCTGGAGAAATATGAAGTTACAATGGAGACTGCCGAGGTCGAGAAGATCGATTTTGCCAAGGGTGATAACAAGGTAGTTACCGATAACGGAACGTTTGTCGGAAAGACGGTAATTCTCGCGACCGGTAATTCCCCCAAGAAGCTTGGGATCGCCGGCGAAGAGGAGATGACGGGCGCAGGAGTCAGCTACTGTGCGACATGCGACGGGGCATTCTTCAGGAAACGTACTGTTGCGGTTATCGGCGGCGGCGACGTTGCGGTCGAAGATGCGATTTTCCTCGCAAGAGGGTGCGAGAAGGTATACCTCGTTCACAGACGTGATGAACTTCGGGCGGCAGCGTTGCTTCAGAAATCTCTCCTGGCGCTTCCCAACGTGGAGGTCGTATGGAACAGTATCCCGAAGGAGATAAAAGGCAATGATTCCGGAATGGTAAGCGGCCTTGAGATCGAGAACAGGGTTTCGGGGGAGAAGACGACGCTCGAAGTGTCGGGTGTGTTTATTGCAATAGGAAACAATCCCAATTCATCATATACGGATGCACTGAAGAAGGATGAGAACGGATACATTATCGCGGATGAGACATGTGCCACCTCACTTCCGGGGGTATTTGCGGCGGGGGATGTCAGGAGCAAAAAGCTGCGTCAGGTAGTCACCGCTACGGCCGACGGAGCCAATGCAGTGTATGCTGCGCAGGCTTTCCTGATTTGACATAATCCCGATATTCTGATATCCTACACCCTGTATGCGTTAAAATTGACAATTAATATTGGTAAGTCTGAGGGGGCAACCGGTATAATTAATTGGAGGTTTCATGAAGAAAAGCGTATTAAAGGCTACTGCGGCCATGTGTTTAATGGCGATAGCCGCGACATGCTTTCCGATAAATGACGTGCAGGCTGCATCATCGCTTGTATTTCCTGCAGCGGGAGGAGCTCTTGCGGCAGGTAACGGTCGTTCCATCAAGGACATCCGTGCGGATGTTGCACGAAATGCGGCAAAGCAGTCAACAATAGCCAATCACGAGAAGATAACCAAGAAAGATACGGCTACCGTGGCAAAGGTTGAGACACCTTCGTCAAAGGCCGTTAACGAGGGCATCACGATAGACGGCGTTGCCGTTGTAGGTTCCGCATCGGAAGGTGCCCAGATCGAGATAACGTCCACCGATAACAACACCGGCAGCAAGAACGACAAGAACGGCGGAGACGATACCGAACTTGCCGAAGGCGAAAACAGCGCGGAAGAGGAATCTTCCGAAGACAAGAGCGTTGACGAAGCCAATCCTCAGATCGATGTTAAGCCCGAAGCGCAGGATGTCGAAGAGGGTGAGGAAGATCTGTCGGATCAGGTTATCGCAGTTGTTGACGGATATGTAAATGTCCGCTCAATGCCCGACGAGGACAGTGAGATCGTCGGTAAGCTCTATAACCACTCGGCCGGTACATGGCTTGACAAGCAGGGCGACTGGTACAAGATCGAATCCGGTAACGTAGTAGGTTTCGTTAAGGGTGAATACGTTAAGACCGGACAGGCGGCCGTCAAACTTGCGGCAGAAGTGGGACAGAGACTTGCAACGGTTCATACCACAACTCTTAAGATAAGAGAAGAAGCAAGTGCCGACTCGAAAGTGCTCGGACTTGTTGCAAACGAAGACCAGTTGTCTGTTGTCGAAGAGACAGACGAATGGGTCAAAGTTAATATCGAGGAAGGTGACGGTTGGGTTTCGAGAGAATACGTCAGCCTTTCCACCTGGTTCCCGAAGGCTGAATCAAAGGCCGAAGAGGAAGCAAGACTGAAGAAGGAAGCTGCGGAAAGAAAGCGTGCTCAGCAGGCTGCCGCAAGATCGGCCGGCGGCAAGAAGAGCGGTGGCGGCAAGACCACAAGCGGCGGCGGATCTTATTCCGCAAGCGGAAGCGGCCTCGGAGCAAGCGTTGCGAACTACGCACTCCAGTTTGTCGGCAATCCTTATGTATACGGCGGAACGAGCCTTACGAACGGAACGGACTGCTCCGGTTTCACGAGCGGAGTATACAGAAACTTCGGTGTATCACTGCCGCACTCATCGGGTGCTCAGCGTGCATGCGGTTACGGCGTCGGAAGCCTTGCCGAGGCGCAGGCAGGAGATATCATATGCTATTCGGGTCACGTAGGTATCTACATCGGCGGCGGCCAGATAGTACATGCTTCAACAGCTAAGACAGGTATCAAAGTATCAAATGCATCATACCGTAACATCCTGGCTATCCGAAGAATATTCTGATATTCCGGAAGCCCAACGAATGAAAGGAGTGAGAACAGTATGGAATTTGTAATAGTCGGAAAGAACATAGATGTAACTCCCGGACTGCGTCAGGCAGTGGAGGACAAGATCGGAAAACTTGAGCGATATTTTACGCCTAACACTCAGATACATGTTACGCTCAGCGTTGAGAAGGACAGACAGAAGATCGAGGTAACGATCCCCGTTAAGGGAACTGTCATCCGCTCCGAGCAGGTAAGTAACGATATGTATGTATCGATCGATCTTGTAGAGGAGATCATCGAGCGTCAGCTCAAGAAGTACAAGAACAAGATCATCGACGCAAAGCACGCGACGGAGAACTTCCGTCAGGACTTCCTCGACAAGGATTACAGCGACGATGACGAGATCAAGATCGTACGTACCAAGAGGATCGACATGAAGCCCATGTATCCTGAAGACGCATGCGTTCAGATGGAACTGTGCGGTCACAGCTTCTTCGTGTTCACGAATGCGGAGAACGGTCTTACGAGCGTTGTGTACAAGAGAAAAGGCAACACGTATGGACTTATCGAACCCGAATTATGATTTAACGGATGAGACGTTGGCACTTGATGACAGTGCCAAAGAGATAATCATCATAGACCAGACGAAGCTTCCCGGACAGAAGAGGATGCTTCGTCTGTCTTTGGTTGAAGAGTTCTATAATGCGATCAAGAGGCTTGAGGTTCGAGGGGCACCGGCTATAGGTGTGTTCGCGGCATTTGCGGCATATCTTTGTGCGTGTAAAATCAAAGAGACGGACTTTGAAGGCTTCTATAAAGCGTTCACAAAAGATAAAGAATACCTTAACAGTTCTAGGCCCACAGCCGTCAATTTAAGCTGGGCGCTTTCCCGTATGGATAGCGTTGTGAGAAATAACAGCGACAGGCCCGTAGCCGAGATAATCGATGCGCTTCGCGAGGAGGCGCTTAAGATACGCCGCGAGGATGAAGCCGCATGCAGGGCTATCGGAGAGAATGCACTAACGCTTCTTAAGCCCGGGTTCGGACTTCTGACACACTGCAATGCCGGACAGCTTGCCACATCAAAGTACGGAACGGCCACAGCCGCGATGTATCTCGGACATGAGCGCGGGTATGATTTTCACATATATTGTGATGAGACAAGACCGCTCCTGCAGGGTGCGAGACTGACCGCATATGAGCTTGCGGCGGCGGGCATGGATGTTACCCTTGAGTGTGACAATATGGTCGGAGCATTAATGGCTTCGGGTAAGATAGATGCCGTTCTTGTCGGATGCGACAGAGTTGCCGCAAACGGCGATACCGCGAACAAGATCGGAACAAGCGTTGTCGCAACTGTGGCAAAGCGCTTTAACATACCGTTCTACGTGTGCGGACCGATGTCCACGATCGACTCTGCGATCAAAAGCGGCGCGGACATCCCGATAGAAGAGCGTCCGGGCGAGGAAGTCACGACCATGTGGTACGAGAAGCCGATGGCTCCTTCGGGCATTAAAGTGTTCAATCCGGCATTTGATGTTACGGATCACAGCCTTATCACGGCGATCATAACCGAGACGGGGATATTCTACCCTCCGTTTGTTTTCGGTCGAAGCGAGCAATGATATGCTTTTCCGGGACGCTCCCGCTCATTGTCCTCGGTGCTCACGTTACTAAGCTCGACAATACCTCGCTAAGTAACGAGCCTGCGGAATGCCCGTAAAACCATACATGCTCCCTTCTCCCTCGTTAGTGCATATCTGTTTGAAAATCCCTACATCTTGTGTTGTGTAATCCCCCCAAATTTGTTATAATTGAAGTTGCGTTATTTGTCAAAATATTAACAATCTTTTCCGGAGGTATCTAAATGTCTAAAAAAGTCGTTATCGCAAGCGCATGTCGTACAGCCATCGGAACAATGGGAGGATCACTCTCAACGATCCCCGTTGCCGATCTTGGCGCTATCGTCATTAAAGAAGCCGTAAACAGGGCAGGCATCAAGCCTGAAGATGTTGAACATGTTTACATGGGATGTGTTATACAGGCAGGTCAGGGCCAGAACGTGGCACGTCAGGCTTCGATCAAGGCAGGTCTTCCGATCGAAACGCCCGCTGTTACATCAAACGTTGTCTGCGGATCGGGTCTTAACTGCGTTAACCAGGCTGCACAGATGATCATGGCAGGTGATGCCGATGTTGTTGTTGCAGGCGGTATGGAGAACATGTCAATGGCTCCTTTTGCCATCCCCAACGGACGTTACGGTTACAGGATGATGTGGCCCACGCAGAGCCAGGGCGGACTTGTTGATACAATGGTAAAGGATGCTCTTTGGGATGCGTTTAACGATTATCATATGATCACAACTGCTGACAATATCGCAAAGCAGTGGAAGCTTACAAGGGAAGAACTCGACGAGTTCGCGCTCAAGAGCCAGCAGAAGGCTTGCGCAGCTATCGAGTCAGGCGCGTTCAAGGATGAGATCGTTCCCGTAGAAGTTAAGAAGAAGAAAGAAACCGTTATCTTTGATACGGATGAAGGCCCCAGACAGGGCTCTACTATAGAGGCTCTCGCAAAGCTTCGCCCGATCAATCCCGACGGATTCGTTACGGCAGGTAATGCATCGGGTATCAACGACGGTGCTGCTGCTGTTGTCGTAATGAGTGAAGAGAAGGCAAAGGAACTTGGCGTTAAGCCCATGGCAACATTTGTTGCCGGTGCTTTGGCCGGTGTCGATCCTTCCATCATGGGTATCGGCCCTGTTGCCGCTTCTAAGAAGGCAATGGCCAAGGCCGGATACAAGATCGAGGACTTCGATATCATCGAGGCAAACGAGGCATTTGCCGCTCAGTCTGTTGCAGTCGGCAAGGATCTCGGAATAGATGTTGATAAGCAGCTCAACCCCAACGGCGGAGCTATCGCTCTCGGACATCCCGTAGGTGCATCCGGTGCGCGTATCTTCGTAACTCTCCTTCACGAGATGAAGAAGAAGGGTGCGAAGAAGGGTCTTGCGACTCTTTGTATCGGTGGCGGAATGGGTTGTGCAACAATAGTTGAAATGGATTGAACTTGAAAACAGGCGTCAGCGTTTAGCAATTAAACGCTGATGCTCTTTTCATGTTTGCACGTCAGGTATTACAGAAAGGAAACGAAGATGGAATTTGTTACTTACGAAGTCAAAGATCGTGTCGGTATAATCACGATCAACAGGGAAAAGGCATTAAACGCCCTCAATTCCCAGGTGCTCGATGAACTCTCGGAAGCATTCGACGGCGTTGATCAGGGCGAGATCAGATGTATCGTTCTCACCGGTGCCGGTGAAAAATCATTTGTCGCAGGTGCCGACATAGGCGAGATGAGCAGCCTTACAAAAGCTGAGGGAGAAGCTTTCGGTAAGAAGGGAAATGATCTCTTCAGAAAGATCGAAACATTCCCGCTCCCCGTTATAGCAGCTGTAAACGGTTTTGCACTTGGCGGCGGATGTGAGATCTCCATGAGCTGTGATATCAGGATCTGTTCCGAGAATGCCGTATTCGGACAGCCCGAGGTCGGACTCGGGATCACACCCGGATTCGGAGGAACGCAGAGACTTGCGAGACTTGTTTCTCCGGGCATGGCTAAGCAGCTCATATATACGGCAAGAAACATCAAGGCAGACGAAGCTTACAGGATCGGACTTGTCAATCAGGTGGTAAAGGCTGAGGTTAACGAAGCCGGTGAAGTTACCGTAAGCGCCAAGGATGCTCTTATGGCAGCGGCACTCAAGATGGCTTCCGGTATCGCGGCAAACGCACCTATCGCCGTACGTAACTGCAAGAAGGCCATAAATGACGGTCTTCAGGTTGATATGGACAAGGCCATTGTTATAGAAGAAAAACTTTTCGGTGACTGCTTTGAGACAGAAGATCAGAGAGCCGGAATGGCAAACTTCCTCGAGAAGGACAAAGAGAAGAAACTTAAAGTAGTTCCTTTTAAAAACTGCTGATCTAATATATTAACAATAAACGGAGGAAAAGAAATGAAGGTTGGAATCATTGGTGCCGGCACAATGGGCCAGGGCATCGCAAAGGCTTTTGCACAGGTTGACGGTTATGAAGTTATGCTCTGCGATATCAAGCAGGAGTGGGCTGAAGGCGGCAAGGACAAGATCATCAAAGGTTATGACAAGCTTGTTGCCAAGGAAAAGATGACAAGAGAGCAGGCAGATGCGATCATCGGAAGGATCGTTCCCGGTCTTAAAGAGAATCTCTGCAAAGACTGCGATCTTATCGTGGAGGCTGCTTTTGAGAATATGGAAGTCAAGAAGACAACATTCAAGGAACTTGACGAGATCTGCAAACCCGGATGTGTATTTGCTTCAAACACATCATCACTTTCGATCACGGAGATCGGAAACGGCCTTTCAAGACCCATGATCGGTATGCATTTCTTCAATCCCGCAGACCGTATGAAGCTTGTTGAGGTTATTGCAGGTGTTAACACTCCCGCTGAGACTGTTGAGACGATCAAGAAGATCTCGGCTGAGATCGGCAAGACGGCTGTTCAGGTTAACGAGGCAGCAGGTTTTGTTGTTAACCGTATCCTGATCCCGATGATCAACGAAGCAGCATTCATAAAGATGGAAGGTGTTTCGGACGTTGAAGGTATCGATGCCGCTATGAAGCTCGGTGCAAACCATCCTATGGGACCCCTTGAGCTCGGTGATTTTATCGGACTTGATATCTGCCTTGCTATCATGGATGTTCTCTACAATGAGACAGGCGATTCCAAGTACAGGGCTTGTCCTCTTATCAGAAAGATGGTTCGCGGCGGCAACCTCGGTGTTAAGAGCGGCAAGGGATTTTACGTATATAATGAAGATCGCACCAAGACAGCGATCGATGCAAAATAAGGAGGGAATTGGATCATGGATTTTTCTTTATCAAAAGAACATGAAATGGCAAGACAGCTTTTCAAAGATTTTGCCGAAACAGAAGTAAAGCCTCTTGCACAGGAGATCGACCAGGAACACAGATTTCCCAGAGAGACTGTTGACAAACTCGCAAAGTACGGATTCTTAGGTATCCCGGTTCCCAAGGAGCTTGGCGGACAGGGTTGTGATGTTCTCACATACGCTATGTGCGTTGAGGAGATGTCAAAGGTTTGCGGTACGACAGGCGTTATCGTTTCCGCACATACATCTCTTTGTGTGGATCCTATCATGACATTCGGTACCGACGAACAGAAGCAGAAATATGTAGTTCCCCTTGCAAAGGGCGAGAAGCTCGGTGCTTTCGGTCTGACCGAGCCCGGTGCGGGAACAGACGCTCAGGGTCAGCAGACAAAGGCTGTCCTTGACGGAGATGAGTGGGTACTTAACGGTTCTAAGTGCTTCATCACTAACGGTAAGGAAGCTGACATCTATGTCATCTTCGCTGTTACCGGT
>JAEEJD010000087.1 GCA_016281675.1 Lachnospiraceae bacterium | reverse complement strand
AGTTTGAACAGCTGTATCTCTGTTCGTTCTATGACAGACTCTCCTGTCTGCTGCCATGCGATTATGCTCTCGTCATCCGACGAGAAAAATCCCGTCTCGCTTATGCTTCCCTGCATCGCCTCGGATTCCCTTGTAGCGATATTTATCGTATATACACTTCCGTCAAGGAATATATACATCCTGTTCCTGTTACTGATGTATGCAAGCTTGTCGACTTCCTTGGCCAGTATCTCGTAAGATTTGGTATAGGGAATGAACAGTTCCTCTTCGATAGTGTTCATGGCACAGTCGTAATAGTAAAGAGACACTCCCATCCTTCCCTCGTTGATGCCTCTGTTCATATATCCGTATACTATGAACCAGATGTTTCCGACACCGTCAATCATCATCGGTTTGATCGAGTGAGCGTTGTATCTTGTCCTGGCATCATTGTTGTCCTTGTTTGAAAACGCAAACAGCCTGGCCATCGTCTTGGAGGAAGTGTTGTAAGAATAGAGTGCATTCTGTTGCACAAACGCATATATGGATGCATTGTCGTTTTCTATCCCGACAGGTTTTTTATTTATGATACCGTGCAGTATCTTGCCGTTAACGACAACGTTCTTCTCTTCGTCAAATACCTGATCCGTGATCCTCTCGTATTCCATCAGATACATTCTCTTACCGCGCTGCAGTCTGAAGAATTCGGACACATTATGGACCTCAGACATTATCTCCACCTGATATGTCAGCATGATCGACGCCGTTGTCTCATCGATCTCGAATATCTGCATGTCTTTGGGTGTGATCGTTTTCGGATTCAAATCCCCCCATGTCAGCTGATTGAAATTTGAGTGTATGTTGACGTACGCATAGCTGCTGTTATCCCCGTCGGCATTGGATTCCATGTATTTCTTGATCTCATCCGCATCTTTTTTGTTCATTGTCTTATCGGAAAAATCACGAACAAAAGACATCTTTTCAGACAGGTACAGCTCGGCCCTGTTTATTACCCTTGCATAATACCTGATCACGCTGCCGCCCGAAGTCGTAAGCTTTATGATCAGCATGTACTCCGTGTCGTCATCGATAAGATCTTTAAGTGTTGCGGTCGCGTATATGGAGTTATCATCTCTTGTATAGTCCGAGATCTCGGTCTCCTCTATGAGTCTTGACATATCAACGGGTCTGACCTCATATGAGACTTTTGCGATAACGGCATCATAAAGATCCGCCCTGAAAGAGACGGATCTGTTCGCCATAAGCGGAGTAATTGCCCCACGCAAATAATTCCCCTCCATTTCGGTTACGTAACCATGGAGAGGATTTATGTATTCGTCATTGACGTTCATATATACGATCGGAAGTGTTGCCCCTCCCATCTCGGCAGTCATATCGGTATTTCCCCTGTTAAGGAGTATATTCGATACGAACAGCGAGATAAGGAACAGAACAAAGGTAACACTGAGCTTGATCGCTCTTCTTTTGAGTTTGCTACGATCCATACAGATCTATGATCATTTTCCTGCCGTTTCTATTCTTACGGCACTTCGTTTCAGTGCCAGTATGGCACGGGCTATATCGGTCCCGCTTTCCTTCTCCGAAAGTCTTCTCTCGGCGCGTACCTTGGCATCCTGAGCCCTTCCGACATCGATCTCATCAGGCCATTCGCACACCTCCGCAAGGATTGTCATCGAATCCTGAAGGATTTCGAAAAATCCTCCGTGGATGGCACAAACCTTCGGATCCTGATCCGGAAGATGCAGATAGCATACCCCCGGGGCAAGTACACTTGTTAACGGGATATGGTTCGGAAGGACACCTATCTGACCTTCCGTTGTATTTATCTCAACCATCGTCACTTCGCCCTCAAAGAATACTCTGTCGGGGCTGGTGATCTTGAGATGAAACGTATCAGCCATACAAACTCCTTATTTACGACTATTCTCGTATTTCTCGATAACGTCTTCTATTGCACCGGCGCTTAAGAAGAAACTCTCGGGAATATCGTCATGCTTACCGGAAAGTATCTCGTCGAATCCTCTGATGGTATCCGAAACGGAAACATATCTTCCGGGAAGTCCGGTGAACTGTCCGGCAACGAAGAACGGCTGCGACAGGAAACGCTGAACCTTTCTTGCACGGGATACGGTTACCTTATCGTCTTCGGACAATTCGTCCATACCGAGGATTGCGATGATATCCTGAAGTTCTTTATATCTCTGGAGTATCTCCTGGACTCCTCTGGCAACTCTGTAGTGATCCTCACCTACGATTCTGGGATCGAGGATACGCGATGTCGACTCAAGAGGATCCACTGCGGGATATATACCAAGCTCAACTATGGAACGGGAAAGAACCGTCGTGGCATCAAGGTGGGCAAACGTCGTGGCAGGTGCCGGGTCCGTAAGGTCATCGGCGGGAACGTATACTGCCTGTACCGATGTTATCGATCCGTTCTTGGTGGATGTGATACGCTCCTGAAGAGCACCCATCTCGGTCTGAAGTGTGGGCTGGTATCCGACTGCGGAAGGCATACGTCCGAGAAGTGCCGAAACTTCCGAACCTGCCTGTGTGAATCTGAAAATATTATCTATGAACAGAAGTACATCTTTACCGCCTTCGTCACGGAAATACTCTGCCATTGTCAGTCCCGCAAGTCCGACTCTCATTCTTGCTCCGGGCGGCTCGTTCATCTGACCGAATACCATGGTCGTCTTATCGATAACTCCCGAATCCGTCATTTCATGATAAAGGTCATTACCTTCACGGGTACGCTCTCCGACACCGGTAAATACGGAATATCCGCCGTGCTCGGTAGCGATGTTTCTGATCAGCTCCTGTATAAGGACGGTCTTGCCGACACCGGCACCGCCAAACAGACCGATCTTTCCGCCTTTCTGATAAGGACACAGAAGATCTACGACCTTGATACCCGTCTCAAGCATCTCCGCCGACGTTGACTGTTCTTCGAATGCGGGAGCCTTGCGATGTATAGGGAATCTCTTTTCAACCTCGGGAGCGGGTTTGTTGTCAATAGGCTCTCCGAGTACATTGAATATTCTTCCGAGTGTATTCTCACCGACCGGAACCGAGATCGGAGCGCCTGTAGCTTCGGCTTTCATGCCTCTTACCAGTCCGTCCGTCGGACCCATAGCGATACATCTTACCGTATCATCGCCAAGATGCTGGGCAACTTCGACTACGAGCGTGCTGTTATCGCTTCGCTCAACCCGGATGGCTTCATTGATCTCGGGCAAAGCCCCTTCCGGAAACTTAACGTCAAGTACCGCACCTATGATCTGGGTGATCTTACCTGTGTTATTGTCTGCCACTGTTTTTCTCCTTTTTCTAATCTTCCTCTTAAATTTTCTTCGCGGGTCGTCTGAGGACGCTCGCCAATATAAATCACCTTCGGTGATAAGGCTCGCGGTGCAGTAAGGAATCCTCCCACTTCGTGGGTCCCTCCTTACAGCCTAGCCTAATGCTTCGGCTCCGCCGATGATCTCGGTGAGCTCCTGCGTGATTGCGCCCTGTCTTGCACGGTTATACTGTAATTCAAGTGAGGATATCATCTTCTCGGCATTATCCGTAGCCGAATCCATAGCCTGCATCCTCGCACCGTTCTCACTTGCAACCGCTTCAATAAGCGCACCGTAAATGAGGCTGGTCACATACTTCGGGATGATAGCGGATAAAGCTTCGTCCTCGTCAGGCTCATATGTCATAAGAGCTCGCTTTGCGGTCTCTTCCTCAGCATTCGGTCTGATCGACTCTTCACCTTCCCTGCCCGACACGGATTCCGTCGGGGTGCTGTCCTCACCGAGAGGCAGAAGCTTCTGCAGCTTCGGAACATGAACAACCGTATTCTTGAAGATCGTATATGCGATATAGATCTCGCCTATCTCACCGTTTGAATACTTCTCGAGAACATCGTTCGCAAGTTCCATTGCGTCGGCATAGATCGGTTCCTCGATCATTCCCGCATTCTCGTACACGACCTCAAAACCTTTTCTCCTGACACCGTCACGTCCCTTTTTGCCTATCGCATATATCTTGGTCTTATCCACATCCCATCCGCTCTGGGTAACGAGCTTCGTGATGTTGCTGTTATATCCGCCGGCAAGTCCTCTGTTGGAAGTGATCAGAATGACCGCTTTTTTGTCCGATCCGTTCGGATTCATGAATTTATGATCGATATAACCGGACTTGTTCGTTATGGAAACGATCGTGTCATACATGAGCATCGTGTAGTTCTTGCTCTGTTCCGCACGGGCCTTGGCCCTCTGAAGCTTAACCGTGGATACGAGCTTCATGGCCTTGGTTATCTGCTGGGTGGATTGTATGCTTGTCTTACGTCTTTTGATGTCACGCATCGACGCCATGATCTACATCCTCCGTCCTTACTTGTTATTGCCGAGAAAACCGTCCTTGAAATCGGCGATCGCTTTTTTGAGCTTCTCTTCCATCTCTTCGGAAAGTTCCTTCGTGGAAGCGATCGACTCCGGAATCTCCGGATAACTCGTCTTTATATACTCAAAGAACGACTCTTCGAATTCACCGATTCTGTCAACGGGAACATCAAGAAGAAGCTTTCTCGTGACCACATAGATGATAAGTACCTGGAACTCAACAGGCATGGGTTTGTACTGACCCTGCTTGAGCACTTCCTTGATTCTTTCACCCTGTGCAAGCTTCTCTCTCGTATCGGCATCGAGTTCCGATCCGAACTGTGCAAATGCGGCAAGTTCCCTGTACTGTGCAAGTTCCGTACGGATGGGTGCTGCGATCTTCTTCATGGCCTTGATCTGTGCGGCACCGCCGACACGCGATACCGAAAGACCCGCGTTAACGGCCGGTCTGAAACCGGAATTGAACATTTCCGTCTCAAGATAGATCTGTCCGTCCGTGATGGAAATAACGTTTGTGGGAATGTATGCGGATACATCGCCTGCCTGTGTCTCGATAACGGGAAGGGCAGTCAGTGATCCTCCGCCGTATTCTTCACTCATTCTCGCAGCACGCTCGAGAAGTCTTGAATGAAGATAGAATACGTCACCGGGATATGCCTCACGTCCGGGCGGACGACGAAGCAGAAGTGAAAGTGTTCTGTAAGCGGTCGCATGCTTGGAAAGATCATCGTATATTACGAGTACGTCCTCTCCGTTCTCCATCCACTCTTCACCGATGGCACATCCGCTGTAAGGTGCTATGTACTGAAGAGGTGCCATTTCACTTGCGGTTGAAGCAACAACTGTCGTGTATGCCATTGCGCCGTATTCTTCAAGCGTCTTGACTATCGATGCAACGGTCGATGCTTTCTGTCCGATCGCAACATAGATACACTTAACGTTCTGTCCCTTCTGGTTGATTATAGTATCGATGGCGATCGCGGTCTTACCCGTCTGTCTGTCACCGATAATAAGTTCTCTTTGTCCTCTTCCGATCGGGATCATGGAATCGATCGCCTT
The DNA here is from genome assembly GCA_016281675.1 of Lachnospiraceae bacterium. The sequence continues at coordinate 5,338 of JAEEJD010000087.1, read as the reverse complement.
GATACCCGTCTGCAAAGGTGTATCGACTGATTTTCGCGTGATAACGCCGCTTGCTACACGTTCGATCTTGCGGTATTTGTCGGTCTGGATGGGACCCTTTCCGTCGATCGGCTGTCCGAGAGCGTTAACGACACGCCCGAGAAGCGCATCACCTGCAGGTACCTCAACGACACGTCCGGTCGTCTTGACCGTATCGCCTTCATTGATGGATCCCGCTCCCAAAAGTACCGCACCGACGTTGTCTTCCTCCAGGTTCATGACCATACCGTACACTTCATTGGGGAATTCAAGAAGTTCTCCCTGCATTGCCTTTTCAAGACCGTGCACACGTGCGATACCGTCCGCCACCTGGATAACCGTACCCACTTCGGAAACTTCCAACTGGTCCGCGTATCTTTTGATCTGATCCTTGATTACCGAACTGATCTCTTCTGGTCTTAAATTCATGGATCTATCTTACCTTTCTTATATAGTGCTAAGCTGAATACGACGAAGATTCTTCGCCAGTTCGTTCAGCTTTGTGGAAATACTGCTGTCAACGATCCTGTCACCTATACGGATCTTCATTCCGCCGATAAGTTTCTCATCGACCGAATAATTCATTTCCATCTTTACATAGTCGGTAGTGTCAAGCAGTTTCTTCTCAATGAGCGATTTCTGCGCATCGGAAAGTGCGGCCGGCGTTGTAACATATGCCACGCCGATCTTCTTGTATTCCTTGACACTCGCGATGAAGCTTGCAAGTATACCGTCAATCTCCTCATAGCGATTGTTGATCACTATCTGATTGAGCAGTCCGCAAAGCTCCCCGGATACCCTGTTCGTAAAGATGTTCCTGATCGTATCGATCTTCTCGTTCTTATCGACACTCGGATGAGTCATCACCCTGGCAAGATCCGGATTGGCATCAAGTATGCCGACGAGGTCGCATACTTCCGAATACATCTCATCGATCTTACCTTCTTCTTCGGCAAGCTGAAACAGTGCATCCGCATAGGTTTTCGTAACTAGCTTTGCCATGTTTTCTCACCCACTTCTTTCAGGGTCTCTTCGATCAGGGAATCCTGAATGTTTGTATCAATACCCGCCGCAACAACTTTACCGGCCATAAGAGACGCAACATCGATGATCTGCGTCTTGATCTCATCGGCGGCTTTCTGTTTCTCAAGTTCCGCCTCGTTATGAGCCTGCCTGATAATGGTCGCTGCTTCGTCCTTGGCACGGGATATGATCTGCTCTTCGTTTTTGACTGCCTTGCTGCGTGCCTCGGAAAGAACCGCATCGGCATCTTTCTGAGCGCCGGCCATCTTTGCTTCATACTCACTCTTTAACGAGAGTGCTTCATCCCTGTCCTGTTTTGCGGTATCAAGATCCGTCTGGATCCTCTCCTGACGCTTGCGCAAAAGCTCACGCGTAGGTTTGAACAGCATGTAGGACAGAAAAAGGAATAAAACAAAAACGGCAACTGCTGTTATGACCGCATCGTGGAGCAGCTGAAAATCAAGGTCAAACAGTCGTTCCATCGTTTTGCCTCCTTTCGATCATCATTTCGCAATAATCACGTAAAAGGCTTAACGAATAATAACAGCATTGCGATCAGAAGGCCGTACAGACCGGTTGTCTCCGCAACTGCCTGGCCCAGAAGCATCGTTGATGTAACGTCCGATTTTGCACCGGGATTACGACCAACCGCTGCAGCAGCATGACCTGCCGCGATACCCTGTCCTACACCGGGACCGATACCTGCTATAACAGCAAGTCCCGCACCGATTGCAGAGCATCCGAAAATGAATTCCTGACCTGAAATGTTCATAAATAAGTCCTCCTATATTTTAATTATCGCCTATGGCGTCAGCAACATATGTCATTGTGAGCATACAGAATACGTACGTCTGTATCGCGCCCGAAAACAGATCGAAATACAGATGTAAAAATCCCGGCCAGCCCCATGCTATCTTGTTCAGAAGTCCGTATACGAGAGCCATCATAACGGTACCCGACAGGATGTTTGCAAACAGACGGAGCGAAATGGATACGGGAACGGCTACATCACCGATGATGTTGATAGGTGCCCATATCGGCCACGGATCACACAGTCCCTTTAAGAATCCTCCGACTCCCTGATGTTTGATCTTGTTAAAGAAGATCATGCCGAATGTGATCAGTCCCAGAGGGAACGTTACGCCGTAATCCGCTGTCGGCGGACGCAGTCCCAAAAGGCCTGATATATTGCTGATAAGTATGAACGAAAACAGTGTTGAGATATATCCGAGAAAAGGTCTTGCACTCTTGCCCATACATCCCGTTATCATGTTGTCGAGCATTTCGACCATGAGTTCAACTATGTTCTGGAATGTTCCGGGCTTTGCATACGGATCGGCATTTACTATCACATGATGTGCACAAAGAGCAAATACTACAAACAACAGAAAGACTATCAGAAGACTCACGTGAGTCGTTGTTATCCAGACTGTCTGTCCGAATATCTGATAAGAGAATATGCCTTTGATCATAAAATTGACATCGGCTGCGAGTATTACGCTGTTCAAATTATCTCTCCTCCCGTTTCAGGATTTTATGTATAGTCGGCTGCAGATAAGCACCCGCTTTTATCGTTATCACTGAGATCACCAGAAATATCGGATCGGCGATCCTGAAGTACAGGCTCGTGCCGGCAACAACGCAGACTATCAGATATCTTACAGCCATCTGCTTGCGTACCTGTACTACCGCACTTTTTTCGTCAAGGTTCATTGCATCATCCATCGTCACCGCCATATGGATCACGTATACGGCTGCCGTAACGGTCCCGATAAGTACTGCATAAAGAGCCTGCTGTCTGTTTGGAACAAACATCGCAACTACGGCAAGGATGATGTTTACCGCCACTATCCCCAGAAGCATTTCATGCAGGGTACGGTCTTCTTTGAGAATGATCTTAATCCTGTTCATTCATGTTTTCCCTGTATACCCTGTCCATCGTCTCGGTAAAATCCTCTTCGGTATTACCCGACACCAGATGCTCCGCATCGCTTCCGAGATGTGACGTTTTCTTATTCATGTTTCTCGCAAACACGAAGATATTTCTGAAGCCGGCCATGGCCCCGAGAAAAAACATGATAATTACAATGAATGATGTAGAAAAAAGCCTGTCAAGAAATATCCCTGCGAAAGTACACAGCAGTATCGGAACGATCATATTGATCCCGAACTGAAGAATAAGTGAAAAACTATGAAACACTTCTTTCTGATATTTCAATTAATTATACCCGTCAAATCCCCAAAAGTCTATATAATTGCCAATATATCAGTAAAAAACATGATCTCCGATGATGGTTCCGTTGATCTCGGGGATCACGGTTCTGAAGTACAGACAGTTGCCTACGGGGGTCGCGCCTCTCATGGCCTCGTCCGCCGCCTGGTAGCATGCCGACGGTGCCCCGAGCGCAAGTCTCGTTGCCAGTCGTCCGCTTCCCGCGGGTGTGAACTGCCTCGGCTGATATATGACTCCCGATACCGTATTGGGATATGCCGCAGACCTGACTCGGTTAATGACTACCGCTCCGACCGCAACCTGTCCCGTGTAAGGCTGGTTTCCTGCTTCGCAGTATATCAGGCAGGCAAGAAGATCCCTGTCGCCTTCCTGAAACTGGATTTCGGAGATATCTCGCCACGCCATCTTGGCGGCCTTGGCGATCATAGCCTGCTCTTCGGCAAGCTGCTTTTTGAGTGCCGCAAGATTTTCTTCCTGTGCTTTAAGCTCGGCCTCATAAGCAGCCGTCTCAAGTTCGGCCGCGGATATCTGTCCGTCAGTCTGCGCGATCGATCCGTTCGTGGAAGTAACGAGGTTATTTACCTTCATCTCTTCCGTCTGCGCCTGTTTCTTGAGACTCTGAAGCTGCTCCTCTTCGCTTCGAAGATTGCTCTCCCTTGTCTCTATGTCCCTGCGGATCTGGATGAGGTTGTCATACATCTTCTTATCGTAGTCTTCGATACGGTCAATGTAATCTGCCTTGTTCAAGAAATCCGCATAACTCCTTGACGAAAAAAAGGTTGAGATCAGCGACTTGTCACCGCGTTCATACATGAACTTGATCCTTTTCTTCATCAGATCATACTGGATCTTCTCCTCGCCGAGCGCCACCTCAAGATCACCCTGTGCAACAGCGATCTCGTCCTGTTTGTCCGCTATCTTCTGTTCTATCTCGCTTATGTTCGCGGTTATCGCGGTAAGGTTATCGTTGAGTTCGCTTAAGTATGTTTCAAGCTCCTGCTTCTGATCTTTGAGGCCCTCTTTCTTCTGTTCGGTGGCCTCTTTCATTTCTTCGGTGGCCTTCTTGAGTTCCTCGGCATCCTTTATCTTCTGGGAAGTCGTTTCGACGGAGGCCGCAACCTTAACCTGTGAATCCGCAAAAACACAGGTTACGACGCAAAGCGCACACGTTACATACGCTATTAAGTTTTGTCTTAATCTGCGTTTATACTGCATGAACTAAACCGTGATGATCAGCTCCCTGTTTGTCGGTTCGTATTTTCTGTAAGTAACGCCTGCGGCATCCAGCATTTTCTTGGACGCGATAACGGGATCGGTCCCCGCATACTTGTCGCAGTCGTAGATCACCGTCTTTATACCGCTCTGTATTATCGCCTTGGTGCACTCGTTGCACGGAAACAGCGAGACATATAGCTTCGCTCCTTCAAGACTTCCTCCACGGTAATTAAGTATCGCGTTCAGTTCGCTGTGAACCGTATATACATATTTGGTTTCAAGCGTTTCGCCTTCCCTTGCCCAGGGAAAATCATCATCCGAACAACCTCTCGGAAAACCGTTGTAACCCATGGAAAGAATCTTGTTATCCTGGCTCACGATACAGGCACCGACCTGCGTGTTTGGATCCTTCGATCTCATCCCCGCAAGCTTGGCAACAGCCATGAAATATTCATCCCACGAAATATAATCCTGTCTCTTATCACTCATTATTTTGTACCGAATATCCTGTCTCCCGCATCCCCGAGTCCCGGAACGATATATCCGTGATCGTTGAGCTTCTCGTCAAGAGCTCCTATATAAACATCAACATCGGGATGTGCTTCATGCATTTCCTTGACTCCCTCGGGAGCTCCTATTATGCACATGAAGTGTATGTTCTTGCATCCTTTCTCCTTGAGCATCGTGATAGCGGCGCATGATGATCCGCCCGTTGCAAGCATCGGATCCACAACGAACACTTCCCTGTTCGCACAGTCTTCGGGAAGCTTGCAGTAATATTCAACCGGCTTGAGCGTTTCCGGATCACGGTACAGTCCGATATGTCCTACCTTTGCTACCGGAATGAGT
>JAEEJD010000086.1 GCA_016281675.1 Lachnospiraceae bacterium | reverse complement strand
TCTTCCTGCTGTGCCCTGTATACGTGTGCCGCAAGCTTGGGATTTCTGAATATGTCGCACACTCCGTGATAACATATCCTGTCCCCGCTTCCGAAGTCCTTATGCGTGTTGTAGTCAAACATGCACCATCCGAACGATCCCGTGATGTCATCGGCCTTTGCGACGTCATTCAGCACTCTCGCGTGGCGGAGCATATGCTCTGTCCTGTGATCCTCGCAGTCAAACGCCTTTGTCGGGAACATATGACCGTTGTATTCGGTCACAAGATAGGGCTTGCCGATATCAGGTGTTACCGACGATTTCCTCTCTGCTCCGGCATTATTTCCGCAGTGCGAAAAATCATTGTATGTAAACACATCCTCCTGGAAGTCACCCTTTTTATAGCAGCGAACCCCTCCGGTCTGTCTTGACGGATCCTCGGCATGAGCCATGGCATTCGTGCGGGCATAGAATTCCTCGTCATCCGTCGACTCGTTTATCCTGACACCCCAAAGTATTATCGAAGGATGATTGATGTTTTGGCGGATCATGTCCCTAACGTTGTCGACCGCCTTATCCTTCCACTCGTCGTCGCCGATATGCTGCCATCCGGGTATCTCAGTGAACACCATAAGACCTGTCTCATCGCACTTGTCGAGAAAACTCTGCGCCTGCGGATAGTGTGAAGTTCTGACCGCATTGACCCCGAGCTTGTCTTTGAGGATCACCGCATCAAGTTCCTGCATCGAATCGGGCATGGCATATCCGACATATGCATACGACTGATGACGGTTAAGACCTCTGATCTTGAGTCTTCGCCCGTTTATGAAGAATCCGTTCGGTTTGAACACGGCCTTTCTGAACCCAAACGTATCCGTGTGTCTGTCGACTATTACACCCTGCGCATTGATAAGTTCTATCTTCTGCTCATAAAGTGCAGGATTATCGGGATCCCAAAGTTCAACGTCGTCGGCGCGAAGTATCGTCTCCGTATAACCGTTCACCGTTTCCGTTTCGGATGATCTTGTAAATGCTTCCTCACCCTTTTTGCGGATGTAAGTCACCATCCTGTATCCGTCCGTTGCCCCCTCGGTATAAACCTTCGTTACAACGGCACCCTTTTTGCAAAAAAGCTTTCCGTCCTGCTCATATCTGTCGGTCAGCTTTGTGTCTATCGCTGTCCGCGAAATGTAGGAAGGTGATTTTACCTCCAGGTAAACGTCCCTGTATATCCCGCCATAGGTCATGTAATCGATCGCAAAACCGAAAGGCGGCTGATTGAGCGTCTCACGGCTGTCAACACGAACGGCTATCACATTGTCGTTGCCGTAATCGAGATATTTGCTTATATCTACGGTAAATGCCGTATAGCCGCACGTATGCGTTGAGGCCTTTTTGCCGTTTATATAGACCTGCGCCTCATGCGCCACCCCTTCGAATGTGAGCAGAACGACCATGTCCTTCCAGTCCTTCTGAGCCGTAAAATGCCTTCTGTAGCAGCTGACTGTCTGATAAATGCTCTCATCAAAGTAATGCAGCGGCATCTGTCTGACCGAATGCGGAATGATGACATCCTCCATCAACGATTCATCGTATCTCGGATCGGTCATATCCTCCGTAAACTCGTCGTCAAACTTCCAGTTGCGGTCGATGTATATAACGTTTTCTTTCATAGTCGGACCTCCGGCAAACATATTGTATTGCGCTAGATAAAATATACGTTTATATTAATATAGTATTGTCAAAATCACAAGAATCGCGAATCGAACGGAGAAGGAAAATGAATCTTGAAAAACTGTTTAACAGCGAGCTTTTTTGCGATGTATACGGGAACGATCCCGATATGCTTTCTTATCACAGGAAACGTATAACAAATGCGGTCTCGGGCTACGAAGAGCACTTCGGAAGCTCGGATGAAGCTCATGTGTTTTCGGCCGCAGGACGCAGCGAGATAGGCGGCAACCATACCGACCACCAGCGCGGGCAGGTACTCGCCGCATCGCTTAATATCGATTCACTTGCGATCGCAGGTGCCGTTTCAGAAAACGTGATAACGCTTTATTCCGAAGGATATGACACGTTCACCGTGGACCTTGCCGGGCTCGATCCCTTATCTTCCGAAACCGGATCGACTGCCTCCCTCATAAGAGGCGTTGCTGCGGGATTTGCCAAAAAAGGCTACCGGATCGGCGGATTCAACGCTTATGTAACAAGCGATGTTCTCGGAGGCTCGGGGCTTTCCAGTTCGGCTTCGTTCGAGTCCCTGATCGGGGTTATCCTCTCGGGGCTTTATAACGACGATAAAGTTTCGACCGTTGATATAGCCAAGATAGGGCAGTTCGCCGAAAATCACTACATGGACAAACCGTGCGGCCTGATGGACCAAATGGCCTGCAGCGTCGGTGGATTCGTTCATATCGACTTCGCCAAAACGGGCGACGGCGATCCGCTCTTTGACGATACTTATCCGAAGATCGAGCGTATCGACCTCGATCCGTCGGATTACGGTTATTCGCTCGTTATAACCGATACGAAAGCAAGTCATGCCGATCTTACCGATGAGTACGCATCGATCCCCGCAGAAATGAAAGCCGTGGCTGCCTTCTTCGATAAGGAGGTGCTCACGGAGGTTTCGGAAGAGGAATTTATTAAACATATCCCCGAGATCAGAAAACAGACCGGCGACAGGGCCGTCGTTCGCGCCATGCACTTCTTCGGCGAGAACAAACGCGTTATTGTCGAGTCCGAAGCACTCGTCGCAAAGGATTTTGAAAAGTTCCTCAAAAACTTCGCTGCTTCGGCAAAATCTTCCTTCGAATACCTTCAGAACATATACAGCGTTAAAGATCCGAGTCAGCAGGGTGTTGCACTTGCACTTGCGGTAAGCGAAGTGTTCCTCAGCTCTCCTTTAAAAGGTGTGGCCAGGGTACACGGCGGAGGATTCGCCGGTACGATCCAGACATTTGTAAAGACCGAATTCGCGGACGAATACATCGCTTCGATGAACGATATACTTGGCGAAGGTGCAGCGCAAAAGTACACGATCAGGAAATACGGCTGCATCCGACTGATGTGACCGTAGGAGGAGATTAATAATGAGCGATCGCAATATCTCTGATCTTATAAATGAACTTGTCATTTACGGGAAGAAGCACGATCTGATCCCGGAAGATGATGCGATACTGTGTACAAACAGACTTCTTGAACTGTTTGATGAGACGGCTTTCGAACCTTCGGACATTAAGAGTGATGAGCGCCCTCTTCATCTCATACTCGAAGATATGATGCAAAAGGCGCTTGATAAGGGGATCTTAAAGAGCGACTCCGTCGCATCGCGTGACCTTTTTGACACGAAGATAATGGGGCTGATAACACCTCCGTCTTCCGTTGTCAGGGCTGAATTTGCCGACAGGTACAAAAAGTCCCCGAAAGAGGCGACCGACCGGTACTACGCGTTTTCGATCGCTACCAATTACATCCGGAAAGACCGTATAGCCAAAGATATAAAATGGGAATCTCCCACTTCATACGGAACACTCGACATTACGATCAATCTGGCAAAGCCGGAGAAGGATCCGAGGGATATAGCAAATGCACTTTCGGCTCCCAAGTCCGGATACCCGCTGTGTCTTCTGTGCCGCGAGAATGAGGGCTATGCCGGGACTCTTACTCACCCCGCAAGGCAGAACCACAGGATCATTCCGATAAAGCTTTGCGGACAGCCCTACTATCTGCAGTACAGTCCTTACGTTTACTATAACGAGCACTGCATTGTTTTTAACGAGAAGCACACTCCGATGAAGATCGATGAAGATGCCTTTGCGAAACTTCTCGACTTTATCCAGGCTTTTCCGCATTATACGATCGGTTCGAACGCGGATCTTCCGATCGTGGGCGGATCGATACTCACCCACGACCACTTCCAGGGCGGATGCTATGAGTTTCCCATGGTAAGAGCCGGTTACACCGAAGAATTCAAACTGAAAGATTACGAAGACATACAGGCAGGTCTTATAAACTGGCCGCTTACGACGATAAGACTACGTACAAAGAACATGGCGCTCCTCGTCAGAGCCTGCACCGAAATACTTGCAAAATGGAGAGAATACTCCGATGAAGACTCATTCGTTTTTGCATACACTTATGAGGACGGCAAAAAGGTTCCCCATAACACGATCACTCCGATCGCCAGAATGAGAGGCGACCTTTATGAGATGGACCTGGTGCTCAGGAACAACATCACAACCGACGAACATCCTCTCGGTGTGTACCATCCTCACAGCGAGTACCATCATATCAAGAAAGAGAACATCGGACTTATCGAGGTCATGGGGATGGCGATCCTTCCGGCAAGGCTCAAGCGGGAACTTGCCGATATCGAAGCGATCGTCAAAGCAGCTCTTAAGGGATTTTCCGGTGACGGCGAAGCCGTCCGGGATATATGCGATAAAGTTCGCGCCGATGAGCACCTGCGTGTCCACGAAGAATGGCTCTGCAAAATACTTACGGCCGGGATCGGTGATCTTCGGGTAAAGAACGAGACCGATGAGAGTGCCGTTGAGGAATTCCTGAGGCGCGAAGTCGGGATCGTATTCTCGCATGTACTTGAAAACGCCGGAGTCTATAAGCAGACACCCGAAGGGGTTGCGGGATTCATGCGTTTTATTAAACAGTTTGTATAACAATGACCAACACAGACAGAAAAATGGAACAGTTGAGTTTATTCTCGGATTCTCCGTCACAATATAAACAGGCACCTCTTGCGAGCAGGATGCGTCCCGAGACTCTTGATGAGTACGTCGGGCAGCAGCATCTTGTCGGACCGGGCATGCTGCTTCGTCAGCTGATCGAAAAAGACCAGATATCCTCAATGATATTCTGGGGACCTCCGGGCGTCGGAAAGACAACTCTGGCCCGGATAATCGCCAACCACGCGAAAGCTCATTTCGTTGAATTCTCGGCTGTCACAAGCGGGATCAAGGATGTTAAGGAAGTCATGAAAGAAGCCGAAGACAGCAGACGCCTCGGTATCAGGACTCTCCTTTTTACGGACGAGATACACCGCTTCAACAAAGCACAGCAGGATGCGTTTCTGCCTTATGTCGAAAAAGGCAGCATCGTTCTTGTCGGAGCAACAACGGAGAACCCCTCGTTCGAGATCAATTCGGCTCTTCTGTCACGCTGTAAGGTGTTCATTTTAAAAGCTCTTACGGAAGATGACCTTTTCAGGCTACTAAAAACAGCACTTACTTCCGAGAAGGGCCTCGGAAACTCGAAGATCGCGATAACGGATGACGAGCTTCGTTCGATAGCGACATTTTCAAACGGAGATGCAAGGACTGCGCTCAATACGCTTGAAATGGCCGTGAACAACGGTACTCTCGATCGCGATGGCGTCATCACCGTGACCGTGGAGACGATCGCGCAGTGCATGGACCGAAGATCACTTCTGTATGACAGGAACGGCGAAGAGCATTACAATCTCATTTCAGCCCTTCACAAATCGATGCGCAATTCCGATCCCGATGCGGCAGTCTACTGGATGTGCCGTATGATCGACGGCGGTGAGGACCCTCTTTATATAGCAAGGCGCATGGTCAGATTTGCGAGTGAGGATGTGGGACTGGCCGATTCGAATGCATTAAACGTAGCCGTGAACGCATATCAGGCATGTCATTTTCTCGGTCTTCCCGAATGCAATGTTCACCTGGCGCACGCCGCCGTTTACCTTTCGATGGCTCCGAAATCGAATGCTCTTGAAGTGGCATGTATCGAGGCGGCAAGGGACATAAGCGAATCACCCGCCGAGCCGGTGCCTCTCCATATCAGAAATGCCCCGACGGACCTGATGAAAAATGCAGGATACGGAAAAGGGTATATCTATGCCCACGATACCGAAGAAAAGATAACGAAAATGCAGTGTCTGCCGGATTCTCTTAAAGACCGCACATACTACAACCCCGGAGTTCAGGGAGATGAGGCCGCGGTCAAAGAGCGGCTTGATCAGATACGCAAATGGCGCTCCGAAGATGAGTAGAATATATGATAAGAGCTTTGACGCTCTTTCCCGTAATTTGTGAAAGGGCCTTCCCGTAATACTCAAGCTGGGCCCTGTAACGTTTTATAAGCATTTCTTCGCCGGTCACACGGTCGGTCTTGTAGTCAACGACGGTTATTCCGTCATCCTCCGTAAAATAAGCATCAATGATACCCTGAACAAGGACCGTTTCCCCGTCCTGAGGAATTCCAATGACAAACGGCTGCTCGCGAAAGAGCCTTCCGGCAGATCTGGCGCTTCTCATACGCTTTGCAAGTTCGCTGTTTAAAAAGAACGCGACATCGTCAGGCCTTATGGCGTCCGTCTGCTCCTTATCCATCCGGTGCATTTGCCTCATACTGTCGGCAAATTCCGTAACATCCTGTGACGTCACGGTGTCTTTATCCGCCGGATAATCCCATAATTCCATGATACGGTGGAACGCGGTTCCGTAGAAAGTTCCTCCGGTTGCCGTTTCACCTTCTTTTCTCATAAACTTCGGGATATAAGTCTCGGGCTGTGTCTCAGCGAAGAGAGTCTGTCCTTCGGGTACAAGTTCCGCGCCCCTTGCGATCTCCTCTTCAATGGCTCTGTGCTTTAGTTCCGATACGGACAGCTTTGCGACAATATCGGGATTGATCTCATACGGGTAGGTAAAGAGCGCACGCGTCATGTATTCCGGGATATCCTTATCCTCTTCGGTTTCGCCTTCGCCGTATTGTCTTACCGTCTTTAGAAGGTCATCCGCAAACGACTCCCTTTCCATCTTATCCTCGAATCGCGATATGACAAGGTCAGCCTCCGTAACGTAGGAAATGTCGATATCGTCAAACCCTCCCCCATCTTTTGCGGCGGCTTTTAGCATATCCAGATACGAAGAGCTTTCTTCGATATCACGGGCGGGGCTTGCGAACCCGTCCTCTTTGTCGCACGCGACCATGATCAGTTTTTCCCTGGCTCGCGTCATTGCCACGTACAGTACGCGCATCTCCTCGGCAATACCCTCGCGACGGTTTTGAAGGCTTACTATCATCTTCGGAAGCGTCGGAACAACAAGACGCTTTTCCGGGTCGGTATGATCACAGCCGAATCCTCCGGTAACGTTCCATATGAGCCTTCCGGACTCATCCGAACTGTTCCGTCTCTTCTCCAGCCCCGCAAGAAAGCATACCGGAAATTCCAGACCCTTGCTCGCATGCATGGTCATTATCCTGACCACATCATCGTTCTCACCGACTATGCCGGCCTCTCCGTCATCGATCTCATATTTGCGGATCTGATCCATATACCTGACAAACTGATAGAGGCCCTTGAAGCTCGTCTTGCCATAGTCCTCGGCTTTACTCAGGAGCATGTTCAGATTTGCCATACGCTGTGCGGGATTGCTCATGCATCTGACGTAATCGCCGTATTCGTTATCGATAAAATCGGAAATGAGCGCATGAACCGGCATGTAGGTTGACATAACTTTGTACTTCTCGAGAAGGCTCAGCAGCGCATCACATTTTCTCCGAAGATCCTCCGATATCCCTTCGGCATCCCTGATCCTGTCATACAGGCACTTTTTCGACCCGGAAGCCGCGGTTATCTCGGCCAGTTCCCTGTCCGAAAATCCCCCGACGGGACATCTGGCCACCGTTGCGAGCGGTATATCACACAGACTGTTATCAACGGCCGACAGGAAATCAAGTACCGTTTTGACCTCCCTTGTTCCGAAATATCCTTCCCGTCCGGTAACGGCCAGGGGAATATCGTATGCCGCAAACACTTTGCGAAATACCGGTTCAAACTTTTTGACCGACCTGACAAGTATCGTAAAATCCCCGTATGAGGCGCTTCTTACGGTCTTTGACGCTTTATCGTATATCCTGTATCCCGAGGCGATCATGGATGATATGCGGTTCGCTATGACGTTTGCCTCGAACTCCTCGCCGGTAAGTTCATCTTTTATCCCGATAATAAGCTCGGCTCTGTAATCATCGCCGTCACAGGGGAGCTCTTCTTCATAGCAGGTTGCGCTGCATTTAAGCGCGGCATCATCGTCATATTCTATCCCGCCGAGATCTTTCTTCATGATCTTAGCAAACACCTCGTTTACGGCATCCACAACCTCCGCCCGGGAACGGAAATTATCGTTTAAAAGTATCCGCCTGTTGCCTGCTCCTTCGGTATCCTCGTATGTGTCGTATTTTTCCAGGAATATGTCGGGTCGGGCCTGGCGGAACCGGTAAATGCTCTGTTTTACGTCACCGACCTGGAAGACGTTTCCGGGATCGTGCCTGCATATGAGTCTTACGAGCATTTCCTGGGTCATATTGCTGTCCTGATACTCGTCAACGTATATCTCCTCGAAATGCTCGCGGTAAAGAGCCGCTATCTCTTTGTTTTCGAGGATCTTTATCGCCATGTGCTCCATGTCGGAAAAGTCTATAACGTTCCCGTCCTGCTTTATCGCATCATATGTCCTGCCAAATTCCAGAACGAGATCCGCGAGGGCGCAAAGTTCCGTCTGTGAAGCGCATACGTGACGGTAAGCGGTCTCAAGGTCAAAGCAGAGCATATCTGAAAGCTTCGATATTCCGGACTTGACGTCATCCCGCAGTTTTTTAACCGCATTCTTTGCCGCAACACCGTCTTCATCAAGGTTTTTGTCGCTTATCCTGCCAAATGCCGGTGCGTTTACCGCGGCAAGCGCGCCTCTGACACAGTCGTAGAAAGATGTATCCCCGATGGATTTTTGAGTCCTTATCTCTTCAAGAGCGGTAGCATATGCCTCTACGGCGGCGCGGTACGGCTCCAGGCCCTCGTTGCCGTCTATAAGGTCTACCGCCTCTTTTGCCTTGCGCAAAAGCCTTTCAAGTTCACTTCCGAGAAATCTCTCAAAATCAGCGATAAGTGTTGACTTGGCAAATTCGTCAAAAGATCCGTATCCGTAACCGGCACAGCAATCCCTTATGAACTTTTCGGGGTCGGGATTGGCCATTATGAACCTGTGTATCGGGATTATCAGATCGGCGATCATCGTATCGTTTCTGGAACCCGAAAAGCACTCCGTAGCCCTTATAAATGCCGGATCCGCTTTCCGGTACGCATCTTCAAGACACTTATCCAGAGCGTCCTGCATCATCAGGAGACATTCGTTCTGATCTGCGACCCTGAAGTTGGGATCGATCGACAGTTCCTCAAAGTGATCCGTTATAACGCTCTTACAGAACCCGTGTATCGTCGTTATCATCGCGTTATGAACGAGAATGCTCTGCCGCTCGAGATTTGAAAGGGTCGCTTCATCCGCACCGGGATCCTTCCTCATATCATCTATCCGTTCGTCGATCGCTCCCCTTATCCTGTCTCGCATTTCGGCCGCGGCGGCATTGGTAAAGGTCATAACGAGCAGACGGTCCACATCGGTGGGATTGTCGGGATCCGTTATACGTCCTATTATCCTCTCGACGAGCACACTCGTCTTACCGCTTCCGGCTGCCGCGGAAACGAGGGCATTGGCATCTTTTATATCTATGGCAAGTTGTTGTTCGTCCGTGAATCTATTCATTTTCACCTTTCATGAGGGCGATCCAGTCGTCATTTGACATTTTAACCTTCTCTTTGGCACCCCCGGTACCGTTTTCGTCATCTTCGGTTGCTACAACAGCGGTTTTTCTCCTGCTTTGGCAGATCGCATCAAACGGGCAGTAACTGCAGTCGGGTCCCGTAAAGCGCTGTTTGCCGTCAGGCTCGGGGATCGCAATGTTTCCGCCGAGTATCTCGCGTCCCATTTTGCTTATACATCTGCTGACATGTTCCGAAAGAACCTCAAAATCCTCACCGGTAACAGTCTGCCTGGAGCTTTTGAGTTCACCCTTCGAACCGACAGATACACCGAGAACGTCCGAACCGTCAGCAAGGTCGCGGTCCATCAACTTAAGCACGTCCAAATCGCTGTTGACAAGCCCGCTCAGGCGGAGCTTCTTCATTATGAGCCTGTGGATATCTTCCTCGGTAAGCTCTTCTTTGGCATCTATCAGAGGATCGTCCATCTGATAGTAGAGCACTCCGGCAGGGATGATCTTTGTACCGTTATTCCCTGAAGAAAGACGCTCGCTCTCCATAACGGCGTTCAGATATACAAGAAGCTGCAACTGTCTTCCTTCATAGACGGCCGCAAGGTCCATTTCATGGTGTGATGACTTGTAATCGATCACCCTTATGTATATCCCGTCGTCCGTCTCGCATGTGTCGACTCTGTCTATCCTTCCTCGAAGCCTTATCATCTCATCATCCGACAGTTTCATGGAAAGTGATTTTTTGCTGTCCATACTGTCGAAATCGACTTCAAAATACTTGGGGGTAAAATCACCGCGCCTGATCTGAGAGCTTACGATATCGGCGCTTTTCTTCATGATCCTTCGGATACGGTGCTCCATATATGCGTATCTTGCAGATGTGGCAAGCTTTGTATCCCTGTATCGCTCAATCACCTTGGAAACGGCCTCGTCCATAAGGCTGTCTCTCTCTTCATCAGGAAGATGCGCCCAGTTTTTGCCCCGTTCCTGCATCATAAGCGAATATTCTTTCATTGAATCATGGAATATCGTTCCGATATCCCTCGACTCGAATGAAAATACCTCTCGGTCGCGAAGTGACAGTCCGTACTCAAGAAAATACCTGTATGCGCAGTTGGCGTATGCTTCAAGCCTTGTGATGCTTGCAACGAGTGATTTACCGTAAATAGCACGCGCAAGTGCCTCCCCGATCGTATCTTCCGCCCTGTCGGCTCCGGCGATCAGCTCCTTTTTGACCATATTAAGGATCCTCTGCCTGTATCGGTCCGAAGAAAGGAAATACTTCATGAGTCCTTTGACCCTGTTTGCGGCCTCACGTGTCAGCTGGCCGGTCATGGCCGGGTAGATCATATCGGAAAGCGCCTCAAACGCTTCCTCCTCATCGCTGTAATATGACGGAAGCGCTCTTCTGCGCTCAATCTTTGTTCCGGGGTGCTCGCTCAGAGCTTTCTTTACGATATATGACGGGAGAAGTGATCTGCCGCTTGCGGATGTGCATGAATACGACAAATACAGATGCTCTGTCGGCTTGCTCTGTGCCATATAGATATAGAGCTGCTGTGTATATATGTCCTCTCGGGCCGAAGGTGCAAGGACAAGCGTTTCATCCGCCCTTTTCATAAATTCGCGCTCGTTCTCGTTTATGATCCCGCCGGACGATGCGGTGCTCGGGATCACGCCGTCGTTGGCTCCTACGATAAAAAGCGCCTTTATATTGTCAAACCGGCTTCTTGTAAGGTCCCCGACCTG
The DNA here is from genome assembly GCA_016281675.1 of Lachnospiraceae bacterium. Next base: position 13,650 of record JAEEJD010000086.1, on the reverse strand, counting down.
AACATAGTCCATTCCGGTTGGAATGATACCTATCCTGATCCCGGAAAGTCCCGAATCAAGCAGATCTCCGAATCCTCTGATATCCGTTGTCTCGTCGGGGATGAGCGTGCACAGTTCGTCAAGAATGTTCATTATCTGAACGTAGATCTTTCCGTACTGCTCCGAAAGCTTTCTGTTTCCGCTCTCTTCAAATCTTCGGGAGGCCTCCCTGAGCTTTTCCTCAACTCCGTCGGACTCGATGAGGCGATAAAGCGCGGTGCAAAACTGCCTGACGGAAAATCGCGAGTTCACATTTACCTCATCGGAAAGCTCTCCGGTAAACAGGTCACACTTTTTAACAAACCTCTCCCGTGTCCCGTTGATCCCGAGAAGTTCATCCGCACCGACGCTCTTTGTATGGGTGTCAAATCTCGCATGCCACTTTGCACGTCCTTTTATGCCCGTAGCCATGCAGTAGTTTTCCAGTATGTTTATCTCCTCGTCGGTACATTCGGTCAGCCCCGACTTGAGGAACCTGAAGATCGCATTCTGGCTGTAATTGTCACAGAGCACATCGAGAAATGACCTTATATACTCTATGAACGGATTCAGAAGGATCGGTTCCGTCCTGTCAATAAAGAACGGGATATCGTGTCTTCCGAACTCCCTCTCGATCGTATGACGGTAACTTTCCATGTCGCCGGTCAGTATCGCGATATCTCTGTACCTGTATCCGCTGTCTCTGACAAGATCCTCCACCCCGGTAACGATCATACGTATCTCTTCCAACGGATCCCGTCCCGCGAGCACGTGAACAGCTGCTTGTGCGTGGGTGTTATTTAATTTGGGGTTTTTTGAGGGGTCTGTGTATACAATCTGTCCTTTTGAATTACATGTGTTACTTATTACGGTTTTATCAGCTTTATAGGGGTCGGCTATGATCACATGACGCTCATCCGCCATACGTTCCAACTGGTTCATGGTGTTTTTGGAGAGATAAAATAACTCATGTTCTCTTAATTGGAGATCTTTGTTGTTTTCTTGTATACAATCTTCAAGAAGCAACGCAACATGGATATCCAGAGCGTATTCCATGAGTACGCCGATCAGTTTGTTCTGTACGGGCGTGAATCCGGTGAACCCGTCAAATACTATCACGCTGTTCTTTATCGTATCCGAATGCGGCACAAGGGAACTTACCGCATCAAGCGTCTCCTCGACCGTCGTATATCGATCCTTCGTATATTCCCTGAATCTCTCATAGATAAAAGCTATGTCGGCCAGTTTTTTCGAAAGAAGTCCTCTCCCTGCCGCTTTGGCTGTTTCAGACAGGGCAGCCGCCTTGTCGACCGATATGCCGTACTGCATGAATTCCGAAATAACGGATTTGATCCTGTCGGTGTATCCCGGCTTTTCCAGATTGTCGCCGAAGACCGAAAGCTCCTTCTTGTGTTTTTCCGCGAGCATTCCGATCAAAAGACTCTTTCCCATCTCGTCAAGCGTAGTGATGTCGGCCGAGAACGATCCGACCTCGTCGCCGATACGATGGGCGAGTCTTGTAAACGACAATACATCGATATTTAGTATTCCTTTGTTTGGGGATTCTGAGACGAGTTCCTGCTGGGTAGACAGGCCGAACTGCTCCGGAACCACCATAAGATACTGTCTTTGCGGGTTCCTTTCGGCCTCTTCCAGTATGTATTTGATCAACCGGCGGCTTTTATCGCTTGCGGCTCCGCCGAGCCAGAACTTGAGCGGCATGATTTTTCCTGTTCAATCGTGAGTATGTGTTGTCAAGGCAACGTTGGCGTGATATACTACGTGATGTTACATAGGCTGGGGGTGACCGAAAACGGTCTGAGATCACACCCTTTAAACTTGATTCGGTTGATACCGACGTAAGGAAGCGAGGTTAATTATGAAACAATCCTTTTCCGTTAAAGGATTGGCAGTATGCGGCGTTTGTATCGCGCTCGCATTTGTCTTATCCTTTATCAAACTCTTTTCTGCCCCTCTCGGGGGATCAGTAACCCTGTGCAGTATGTTTTTTATATGCGTGATCGGATATTTCTACGGATGGAAATATTCACTGACCGCCGGGCTCGCATACGGACTGCTTCAATTTGTGCAAAAACCCGAGATACTTTCACTTATCCAGGTGTTCATAGATTATATCCTGGCATTTACGGCCCTTGGGCTGTCCGGCTTCTTTAAAAACAGAAAAGGCGGATTATATCTGGGGTATATCGTGGGCGTGACCGGAAGATACGTATTTGCTACTCTGTCTGGCTACGCATTCTATTCCGAATACGCTCCCGAGGGATGGAATCCCCTCATATACAGCGCATGTTACAACGGAGCCTACATCTACATCGAGGCTGCCATTACGCTCGTCATTCTGCTTGTTCCGGCCGTAAAACACGCTGTTGACCGCGTAAAACAGAACACCGTTATATGTTAAACAGCATATCCCCGTACTGCGGGAACGGCCACATATCGCGGGCCGTGAGCATCTCCATTGCGTCGCATGTCGCGCGCAGCTCATTCATTGCGGGAATAACGATATCCCTGTAGTATGTACCGCGATCAAGGTCATCCTTATAATCGGTCTTTGCGATAAGGGTCTCAAGACGGACAAGCTCCGTCAAAGCCTTATCGCACAGGCCTGACAGGGAGACGGCCGTCTCTTCTTCCATGTTATGGCTTATCTTGGCATTGATCTTTTCCGATGCCGCCAATTTTCCGTTAAGAACTTCAAACAGCTGCCCCACATAACGGCTTACCGCCGGCAGTATTTCTTTTCTGGTCATATCGATCATCGTATGAGCTTCGATGTTGATGATCTTGTTGTATGTATCGAGAAGGATCGAATAGCGGCTGCGCATCTCAGTCTCGGTATATATGTTATGGCTCGTGAACAGCTTGATATTCTTCTCCATCAAAAACGCGGGAAGCGCATCGACCGTAGTACGAAGGTTCGCAAGTCCGCGGCGCTTCGCCTCTTCTTCCCATACTTCCGAATAGCCGTCACCGTTAAAGAGTATCCGTTTGTGCTCTTTGATCGTTCTCTTGATCAGTTCGTCAAGAGCCTTGTTAAAGTCGTCTTTTCCCGCTTTTTCGAGTTCGTCCGCAAACTGTCCGAGTTCTTCGGCCATTATAGTATTGATAACGGTATTGGCTCCGGCTATAGACTGGGAACTTCCGACCGATCTGTACTCGAACTTGTTTCCTGTAAAGGCGAACGGCGAAGTCCTGTTCCTGTCCGTCGAATCCTTGGGGATCGCCGGTAGTACGCTGACTCCGATCTCCATCCTACCGGCTCCCGAAGCGTCATATGACGTTCCTTTCTCGATACAGTCAAGAACTTCTGCAAGATCATCACCGACAAACACCGAAACGATCGCGGGCGGAGCTTCAGCAGCGCCGAGACGGTGATCGTTTCCCGCCGACGCAACGCAAACCCTCATCATCTCCTGATATTCATCGATACCCTTGATCATGGCAGCCAGAAACAGCAGGAACTGCGCATTCTCATAAGGTGATTTTCCGGGCTCGAGGAGATTGACTCCCGTATCCGTGGAGATCGACCAGTTGTTGTGCTTACCGCTTCCGTTAACACCCGCAAACGGCTTCTCATGCAGAAGGCACACCAGTCCGTGCTTTCTGGCAACGTTTTTCATTATCTCCATCATAACCTGGTTCTGGTCTGTCGCCAGGTTTGTTGTCGTGAATATCGGCGCAAGCTCGTGCTGTGCGGGCGCGGCCTCGTTATGCTCGGTTCTTGCATATACGCCGAGTTTCCACAACTCCTCGTTGAGTTCCTTCATGAATGCGGAGATTCTGGGCTTTATAGCTCCGAAATAATGATCATCCATCTCCTGACCTTTTGGTGCGGGTGCTCCGAAAAGCGTCCTGCCGCAGAAGATCAGGTCCTTACGCTGATCGTAGAGCTTGCGGTCCACGAGGAAGTACTCCTGTTCCGCACCGACTGTCGTCCAGACGTGCTTAACATCTTTATTTCCGAAAAGTCGCAGTATCCTGAGAGCCTGCGTATTGATCTCTTCCATTGAACGAAGGAGCGGAGTTTTCTTATCGAGCGCCTCACCGCCGTATGAACAGAATGCGGTCGGAATGCAAAGAACCCCGTCCTTTACAAAGGCATAGCTCGTCGGATCCCATGCCGTGTATCCGCGTGCCTCGAAAGTCGCGCGAAGTCCTCCCGAAGGGAAACTGGATGCATCGGGTTCGCCCTTTATGAGCTCCTTACCCGAAAACTCCATGATGGCGCGTCCGTCCGGCTGCGGGGATATGAAAGAATCATGCTTCTCCGCCGTTCTGCCGGTCATCGGCTGGAACCAGTGCGTAAAATGGGTCGCTCCCTTTTCAACAGCCCAGTCCTTCATTGCCGCAGCAACGGCATTTGCCACGGTAATATCAAGATCAGTCTGCGTCTCGATCGTCTTGTGCAGCGATCTGTATATTTCCTCCGGAAGTCTTTCCTTCATCATGGCATCGTTGAACACCATGCTTCCGAATATCTCAGGTACGTTTGTCATGTTATCTCCTTACTTTTCGATCAGATCTCGCCCTCGAACACCGTAACGGCTCCGCCTGTCATATATACGTGATTATCGGTTCTGTCCCAGAATATCTCAAGATCCCCGCCTTTTAAGTGAACAGTCACCTTGTCATCCGTCAGATCGTTCAGAATGCATGCCACTGCGCTTGCACACGCTCCGGTGCCGCACGCGAGCGTCTCACCGGCTCCTCTTTCCCATACACGCATCCAAACGTTCGATCTGTCCAGAACGTGGACGAATTCCGTGTTGATCCTGTTGGGGAAGCAGACGTGATTTTCAAACTTGGGGCCGAGCTGCTCTATCGGTACTTTACCTACGTTATCCACAAATACCACGCAATGGGGATTTCCCATCGATACGCACGTCATCTTGAAATTGGAATCGTCAACGTACAGGTCATGTGATATGACCTTATCACACCCGTCAGAGAGTATAACCGGTATCTGTTCGGGCTTCAGGATCGGCTCACCCATGTCCACGCGGACGCGGTTTACGGCCATTCCGTCCTCCCTCTTCGAGAAAGTCGTTCCGGTCACGTCACTGACCCTCTCCGGTCCCGTTTCAACATGAACTTTCTTGATGCTTCCGCCCGAGAGGATGTCCATATCCTTCTTGTCTATGATGCAGTTGTCATATACGTACTTGGCAACGCATCTTATGCCGTTTCCGCACATTTCGGAGTATGAACCGTCCGAATTGTACATCTTCATCTCGCAGTCGGCTCCCTCGGCCGGGCATATAAAGATCGCACCGTCGGAACCGATCCCCTTATGTCTGTCACTGACCTCCTTTGCGAAAACCCCCATATCACCGACGGTTTCCTCAAAGCAGTTCACATAGACATAGTCATTTGAACATCCGTGCATTTTTGTGAATTTCATGATCTCCCCCTTTTTGGTATCCCCTTATCACAGACTGTTATATAGTTTTTGCAGTTCATCATGCGAAAACTCATATGCTTTGTTGCAGAAATGACATTTAAGCTCAACCGGCTCACCCTCGTCGATCATCTTCCCCAGTTCTTCGCGCCCGAGACTGATCACGACCTTTTCGACACGTTCCCTGTCGCAGTTGCATACAAACGCCGCAGGAATGGTATCGAGTATCTGAAGTTCCCAATCCCCGAGAATATCCGCAAGTATGTCTTCACAGGTCTTGCCGTCGTCAAGCATCTGCGTCATTGACGGGATTCCCGACAGCTTCTTTTCCAGATCGGCAATCTGTTCATCCGTGGCTCCGGGAAGCGCCTGTATAATAAGCCCTCCGGCCTGTTTGACCGTATTGTCCCTGTTCATCAGTACTCCGAGGGATACCGCGGAAGGGACCTGTTCACTTGATGTGAAGTAATAAGCAAGATCCTCGGCTATCTCGCCCGATATCAGCTCAACCTGCCCCACATACGGGTCTTTAAGACCCATATCCTTTATAACCGACAGTACTCCGACACCGATCGCGCCGGAAACATCAAGCTTTCCTTTGCTGTTGGCCGGAATGATAACATCACCGACGATCGGATACCCTTTGACGTTCGCTTTTGAATCCGCCGTGACCGTTATGCCCTTCATCGGACCCGATCCACGAAGCTGAATCGTCAGAAGATCGTCATCCCCTTTTTGCATGCTGCCCATTATGGCACCCGCCGTAAGAGTCCTGCCCAGTGCCGCCGTTACAACCGGCGATGTATTGTGACAGCTCCTTGCATATTCGACAAGATCCCTTGTCGTCGCGCAAAATGCACGTATGCTTCCGTTTGCGGCCGTAGCCCTGACTATATGATCACTCATAACGCAAATATCGTCCCGAATACGCCCATACTGAGCACGCCCATAATGATACCGGCAAGTATGACACCGAGCATCACGGCAATAACGCTTGATCTGAAGTCCATATCAAGAAGACTGGCCGCAAGCGTTCCCGTCCATGCGCCGGTTCCCGGAAGCGGGATACCCACAAACAACAGAAGTGCCACAAAAAGGCCTCTTCCGGCTTTGGACTGAAGTTTCTCCCCGCCCTTGTGGCCTTTCTCAAGACAAAACGTGAAAAATCCACCGATCACAGGCTTGTCCGCACCCCACTCAAGCACTTTCCTCGCAAAGAAGAAGATTATCGGCACCGGGAGCATGTTGCCCACGATCGCGATAACATAGCAGAGCGGAAGGTTCAACGGAACGCCCGCATTGATAAAACCGATGGCATACGGAATTGCTCCTCTAAGTTCAATCAGCGGAACCATCGAGATCAGAAAAACTATGATGTAATGTACAAATGTGTCCATGTTATGTAAACCTTTCTTTGAGGATGTATTATATTAATTCGTCGATTTCCCTGATAAGCGCCTTCATCTCTTCGTCCGTACCGATCGAAATGCGCAGCCAGTCGCGTAGTCTCGGCTTATCCCACCATCTGACGTATATCTTCCTCTCCCGGAGCTTTTCAAACATCTCCTTCGCCGATTTCTTACCGGGGGAAGCGAACAGGAAGTTCGTTGCGGAATCCGTGACCCTAAAGCCACGGTCCCTGAGCTCCTTCTGAGCCCACTGCCGGGTGGCAACGATCTTTCCCACCGTCTCATTGAAATATTCCTCATCTGACAGCGAAGCGATACCAAGCTCTATAGCCGGACGGTTCATGGTGTATGAATTGATCGAATATTTGACGTCGTTTAAGTACTTGATCAGTTTGCGGTTTCCGACGGCAAACCCTATCCTCATCCCCGCAAACGCACGGGATTTGGAAAAAGTACGTACAACAAGCACATTATCGTATTTTCTGACAAGGGGAAGTGCCGAAATACCTCCGAAATCTACGTAAGCCTCATCCACGATCACCACGCTTCTGGGGTTGGCGGATACGATGTCCTCTATGAACCGGATATCATCCATCTCCGAAACACCGGTAGGTGCGTTCGGATTGGCTATCACGATGCCGCCGTTCTCGCACATATAATCGGACTTGACCATGTGAAAATCATCGTCAAGAGGCTTTGTCTCGTAAGGAATTCTGTAGACTTCGGCCCAGACATCATAGAAAGAATATGTGATATCGGGAAATATGACAGGCTTATCCGAATAAAAGAATGTCAGAAATGCGGTCGCGAGCACATCATCGGAGCCCACTCCCACAAACACTTCGTCATGATCGAACCCGTAACGGTCGGCAAGGGCATCCCGAAGAGGTGCCACGTCAGCCGCCGGATACAGCCTGAGGCTCGCAACATCAAATTGCCGCATTGCCTCCTCAACTTTCGGTGACGGAGGGTACGGCATCTCGTTTGTGTTAAGTTTTATGACCTTTTCGGTATCTTTCGGCTGCTCACCCGGAACATACGGGTCTACGCGCCTTACATTATCTTCCCAACTCATTCTCACTTAAGCCCGAGCTCCCGGGCAAGCTCCTTAAACTTCGGGAGCGAATTCACTACGGTTTCATACGAAACACAATATGCGATCCTGACATAGCCGGAACACATGAATGTGGACCCGGGAACTATCAGGAGATTGTATTTCTTGGCAATGTTGGCAAATTCCTTATCATCCGCTATCGGCGACTTCATAAAGAGATAGAATGCACCTTCGGGCTTCTGACATTCAAAGCCGAGCTTTGTGAGCCCTTCGTAAAGCGTATTCCTGTTCCTGTCGTAATACGAAATGTCGGTGGATGCATCGAGACATTTACCTATCACAAGCTGCATGATCGAAGGAGCGTTGACGAATCCCAGTATCCTTGTCGCCACTCCTGCGGCAGCCGTAAGATCTTCGTAATCATCCGCTTCGGACGGGATCACCAGATAGCCTATTCTCTCACCGGGAAGCGACAACGACTTGGAGTATGAATACCCGACGATAGTGTTGCGGTAATAATCGGGAACCCACGGAACCTCTGCCCCGTCATATGCAAGTTCCCTGTATGGCTCATCAGTGATCAGATATATCGTCCTTCCGAGCTCTTTCTGCTTATTTTCAAGTATTTCTCCCATTTTCCTCAGTGTATCTTCTGAATAAATAACACCTGTCGGGTTATTGGGGGAATTTACAATAACACATGCGGTTTTATTTGTAATTTTCTGTTCAAACTCAGTAAGATTGGGCTGAAACGATTTTGTGTCAGGTGTTATTATAACCATCTGCCCGTCGAAGTTTGAAACATAATTGTTATACTCTCCGAAGTACGGTGCAAACGCTATGACCTCATCACCGGGATTTAATATCGACTTGAGTGCAACGTTCAGTCCTCCCGCCGCACCTACTGTCATTATGATATTGGCCGCGCTGTAGGAAGTGTTGTACTTGCCGTTGAGCGACTCGGCAATCGCGGATCTTACCTCTTCGTGTCCGGCGTTGCTCATATATCCGTGCAGTTTAACGCTGTCCGTATTGTTAACTATATCGATTATGGCCTCATTGACCTCTGACGGTGCCGGTACATTCGGGTTCCCGAGAGAGAAATCGAACACGTTCTCGGCGCCGTACTTGGCCGCCATCTGCTTTCCTTCCTCAAACATCGCCCGGATCACCGAGCTGCCTTTTACAAGGCCTTCCATCTTCTTTGATATCATTGCCGTTTACCTTATATCCTTTATTATCGCGGGCGCTGATCCGCGGGATCCTTGCTGTAATCGAATATGAGAGAACGAAGCTTTACAAGGGCCGTCACGAATATCTTCTCCTCAACGGCCGTTGTCCACATGGTTGATTTTCTCATCCCTTCCATCACATATTTGCTCAAAATGCCCCGGAAGAGCTCCATATCCCTTATTGTGGCCGATTCCATAGCTATACGCTCCGCATTGGGAGTCGGCATATGCCATTTACGATAGGTGTACGGATAGTTTCTGTTCATGAACTTGGTCTTTTGTGCCTCTTTGACGAATGCAAGAAGCGTGGAATCATATACGGGCACCGGGATTACCTTCTGCTCCCCGTCGCCTTCGTAGAAGTTCTGAACGTCCTTTCCGCCCCGTTTTTCAAGATACGGCAGATATTTAAGGAGCCTTGTAAGATCGTCCTTGTATTCCTCTATTGTCTGTTCTCTGAGATTGGTTTCCTGTCCGTACATGAGAGTTCCCTTTCGTGGCGTATGCGTCACAATAATTGAATTTCCCGACCTTTCTTATTATAATTATATATGTGTCAGAAGTCAAAACAAGTTAGCGAATACAAGAGGTCCGTAAATTGCGTTCAAGGGCTTACATCAATCCCGATATCGAGACTCTGCCGTCGAGACAGAAACTTATGGAATACATAGGGCTTTTTATCGTCTCCCTCACGCATCTTTTTCTGTTTTCGGTGTGGACGAGCCCTTTCTACCGTCTATGGTACGGCTGTGACGCCAGTTTCTTCACGCTTGTGGGACGCGGGATCCTTGAAGGCAAAGTCCCCTATCGTGATTTTTTCGACCTGAAAGGCCCCTATTTCTTCTTCGTTGAGGCTCTGGGCCAGCTTATGGCTCATGACAGGACGGGGGCGTTTCTCATCCAGATTCCCTTCGCATTTGCTTCACTTGTGCTGATCTACGAGATCTGCCTGCTGTTCATATCAAAGAAAAAGGCCATCTTTATCCTCATCGTATACCTATGGGGTAATATTACAACCCTCTGGGGTGGCAACACGCTCGAAGAGTTCGCACTCCCGCTGTCACTCGCCTGCCTCTACATAGTATTAAGGACCGTCGTCCTTCGGCGAAAATCATTTGACGAACTTCCCTTTTCCGCTATCCTGTTTCTCGGTATATGCCTTGGGATCGATATTCTCGCCAAGATCAGCGTCGCAGCTCCGATCCTCGGTATAATTGCTGCGATACTGTATCACAACCTGTGCATGCGGGATATACGAAGATTTTTCCTGAACATTCTCTATATCGTGCTGGGTGTCTCTTTTGCGGCACTCCCTGCGATCGTGTACTTCGGAATGAACGGAGCACTCTCGGATATGCTGTTCTGCGTGTTCAACCTCGGTTTCTCACGATCGACAAACTATTACGAAAGCTTCGGGATCACATGGGAGCTTAAGCTTTCGGGGTGCGTATTTGCCTTTGTATTCGCCGTTTTGAACCGCAAGAGGCTCCAAAAGGAACTGTCGGTCATCCTCATGGCGATGTCGGCCGCGATCTGGCTGCTCCTTCACCTCGGAACACCGTTCTACTATTATTTCAGCACCGTATATCCGGCACTCCTGCTTGCCCTAATACTGTTTCTTAAGATATACGATCCGCTTATCATATTCGAAAACTGGCGGCAGGCCGTATGTATAGCTCTGTTTTTCATGTATCTGTGTTACTATGTCCCGACCGGAACGGATTCACTCAGAACCCTTATCTATGACAGAAACTTCGATTCCGCGGAGGAATTCCAGCATAACGCCGAGGATATTGCCGCTCTGATACCCGAATGCGACCGAAACAGCGTCTTTTCCTTTTTAATGGACATGCAGATATTCGAGGCTACCGATATGATGCCCTGCTGCAGATACGTCGTCAATCTGCCGTTCTTCATAGAGCTTTATCCTCAGGCGCTTACCGACATCCTCGATATGCTCGATAACGAGCCGCCCAAGTGGCTTATCATCGGGGACGGGTTCGCGGATAACCTTCCCGAGATATACGACTCGGTCATGGACAAATATGACTGCATTTACGAGAACAACACAGGTCATCTGTTCCTGCTGAGAGAGTAAATTTAGGCTCACGGTAAAGAGTTCCCGAGATGTTCACGAATAAAAAGGGCCCACAATATGTGGACCCTTTAAGCATTTTATACGATGTGATTTTCGCCGAAGGCTTATCCTTTGACCGAACCAAGCGCTACACCGCCGACGATGAATCTCGACAGGCAGAGGTAAACCACGATAACCGGGAATATCGAGAATGCGATCGTAACGTACACCTGACCCATATCAAACTTCAAGAAGTCCGCTGAACGGAGCTGAGCGATGAGGATAGGAAGCGTCTTCTTCTTGTCATCATGCAGGATCAGGGCCGGTGTGAAGTAATTGTTCCAGTTGAACACGAATGTGAATATCAACTGAACCGCAATGGCGGGCTTCATCATCGGAAGCGAGATCGTATTAAATGTACGTACTTCATTTGCCCCGTCTATCCTGGCCGCCTCAACTATTGCGTGAGGGAGCGCACTCTCCATGTACTGCTTCATATAGTAGAACGTTGCCGGAGCAGCAATGGTGGGGATGATAAGCGGTATGAAACTGTTCTCGAGCTTGATGCCCTGAACGAGCTTGATGAAACCGAGCGCGGTAACCTGCGTGGGGATCATCATAACCGCAAGGATAAACGTAAATATCGCTTTCTTAGCCTTGAAATCGTATACATGGATCGCATATGCGGTCATAGTCGAGAAGTATACGCAAAGTACCGATGCACATGACGCAATTATGAATGAATTGAGCATACCCTTGGCAATGGGCTGTGTACCGTTCATGACAGACTGCCAGTTCTTAAGAAGGTATCCGCCCGGCACGAGCGTAAAACCTCTTGCAAGATCCGAATGTGCACGGCTGGCGTTAACAAACAGGATATAGAACCAGAACAGGCACAATATCGATAAGATGATCAGTACTACATATGCTATTACTCGTCTGACGGCTAAACCTAAACCGCCTTCAACATTGTATTCTTTGTCTTGTCTCATTTAGGCTGCCCTCCTTATCTCTTGTCCCTGTTTCTCTTCGGCTTGACTTCATCAACATTGTCCTGAACTGAGAACTTGTAAACAAGAAGACTCAGGATACCCGTTATGATGAACAGGAATACCGAAAGAGCACCGGCCATACCGAAGTTCTTGGAGTACAGATGGTTATTCAGGTACATGATAAGTGTCATCGACATTCTGACGGGATTACCTTTACCGTTTGTCAGGACCTGAGGAACATCGAACATCTGCAGACCACCGATAAGTGAAGTGATCATAACGTACAGAAGTATCGGACGAAGCAGTGGAAGCGTGATCCTGAAGAACACCTGAGTTGATGTAGCACCGTCAACCTGAGCTGCCTCAAAAAGAGAACCGTCTATACCGAGCATACCTGCCATAAGCAGGATAGTTGTATTACCGAACCACATAAGGAAGTTCATGAATGCAACGAGTCCGCGTGAACCTGCCGCATGTTCAAGGAACTTATAAGGCTCTGAAATGAAACCCATATTAACAAGCGTTGTATTAATGGGGCCTGTATCTGCAAAGAGCGTGAAGAACAGCATCGCAAACGAAGCGGCCATAATAAGGTTGGGAAGATAAATGACCGTCTTGAAGAATCCGGCGCATCTTACCCTGAGTCTAGCATCCGAAAACCACGCACCCAGAAGGAGTGAGAAGAATATCTGAGGTACGAAACCGAGAACCCACATGATCAGTGTGTTCTGCGTGTACTTGATCAGATCTCCGTTTGTAACTATCTCCTTATAATTGGCGAGACCTACGAAATTGGGACCGATCTGTTTTAATCCCGACATGTAGTTTTCAAAGAAACTGTTGTAAATAGTTGTGAACAGCGGGATCAACTGAAAGATCAGATAAACCACGATGAACGGAATCAGGAAAATATAACCCCACTTGTTATACTTTACGACCTGACTCTTACCCTTTTTAGGCGTGTTTGCCATAAAGCTTGTCCTCCTTCTCCTCGGTGTTACTTAAAGCCTGCAAAAGCTTATCCGATATATCAACGGTCTTTTCGATCCACCGGATAAACCATCGCACACGTAACATTATATCATAAATAACACGTTTTTCTATGTGATTTTCGTTAAAGAAAGCGCCTGCCTACTATAGGCAGGCGCATTTCTTAACTAATATCAGTTCAAATGCTTATTACTGTGTAAGCTCAGGATACTTCTCGATTACGCTCTTGTAGAAGTTATCAAGTGCCTCTTCGTATGTAGCGTTTCCAAGGAAGTAATCCTTCATGCTGTTCTGGAAGCTCTCGTTACAACCCTGATCATATGCTGAAAGGTTTGAAAGATCGATCTTCTCAGCACCTTCCATGTACATCGGAAGAGGATTCATTCCGCCGAGAACTGCTGATGTGTAATCAGAAGCAGCCATCTCAGCCATAGCCTTCTTGTTGTTTGCGAAATCATC
>JAEEJD010000010.1 GCA_016281675.1 Lachnospiraceae bacterium | reverse complement strand
GGAAACGCAGGAAATACGTAACAGATGGGAAAAGGCTCTTGCAGAGTTGAATACGAAAGGAAATGTCCGCTGTGTAATGGCCTGCGGCTTAAAATACGTTGAGGGCGAGTTTGATACGGATGAACTGTTTCATCAGGCCGATGATCAGATGTATCTCGACAAAAAAGCCCGCAAAGACAGAGGAGAGACGTCAACCCCTATTCGTTGAACAGGTCTATATAAAGCTTCAACAAACGCAACGCTTTTTCGCGTTTCCTAGGTCTTTCCTAGGTTCCTAGGTCCGCGTTGATGGTATACTTGTAAGTAAGATATACAGAGAATTATACCCGATAAGGTACAAAACAGTTCTTTTTGAACAAAGCATACCCTATCGGGTATATTTTGTCTGCGAGATATTGATTTTATACCCTAAAGGGTATATAGTCGGATTATGAACAGAATAGGAACATATATAAAAATCGAAAGAAAGAAAGCCGGATTGTCCCAGGAGGAGTTCGCGATCAGATCGGGACTCGGGCTGAGATTCGTAAGGGAACTGGAGCAGGGTAAGGAGACGGTGCGTCTTGATAAGGTCAACCAGGCTCTTGCGATGTTTGGGATGGAAGCGGTTCCCGGAGAGATCGACAGAGGTGAACTGAATGGCTAGGTCTGGAAAGGTTTTCGTGCGGAATATACCGGCGGGAATCATATATGAAACGGACGAGGGTTATGAATTTATATATGATACCGGATATTTATCCGATGAAGATGCGGTACCGGTAAGTTTAACATTGCCTTTATCACCGGATGCATATAAGTCAAATGTGCTGTTCCCGTTTTTTGACGGATTGATCCCGGAGGGATGGCTTTTAAACGTTGTGGAACGGAACTGGAAGATTGACGGCAAAGACAGATTCGGTCTGCTACTGGCTGTGTGCAGGGACTGCATCGGTGATGTGTATATAGAAGCAGAGGAATGATATGAAGTGTTTGTGCTGCAATAAGGAGATCAGGGATCCGAATGAATACGAACAGATATCCGGATGGCACGGCAGATGTGTAAAGAGATTCTTCGGTCTGAGTCGGATCCCGTCTATCGATATATCGGAAGAGCAACTCGAGGAGCTCATTAATTCAACCGTAAATAAAGGTCTGACCGTTCCCGGAGTTCAGAAGAAACTGTCTCTGCATCTTGAAAGTGATGGGGGGAGAGGACGGTTTACGATAGTCGATCATCCGACGGGGTATATATTGAAACCCCAGTCAAGTGATTTTCGGGCTATGCCCGAGGCAGAATTCCTGGCTATGAAGCTTGCAGAGATCGCCGGGATAAAAACGGTTCCGAACGGACTCATCCGGCTGGCCGGGAAATATGCGTACATAACAAAGAGGATCGACCGGCGGGACGATGAGATGTATGCGATGGAGGATTTCTGTCAGCTTTCAAACAGAGTTACTGCGGATAAGTATAAAGGCAGTTATGAAGGATGCGGAAAGATCATTGACAGGTATTCCAGGAATGTGGGTGTAGATAAAACGGAGCTCTTCTACAGACTGGTCTTCTGTTTTGTAACAGGGAACTCCGACATGCATCTGAAGAATTTCTCGCTTATCGAGAACACTCCTGCAGGCAGGATTTTCGGCTTGTCCGCCGCCTATGACATGCTTCCTGTCAATGTTATAATGCCGGAAGATAAAGAGCAGATGGCACTTACCATGAACGGTAAGAAAAAGAACATTCACAGGAAGGATTTCCTTGCCTTGGCAGATAATCTCAATATCCCGGGAAAGACTTGCGAAAAACTCATCTCTAAGATCTGCGGTTACAAAACGATCTGGATCGAGGAAACAAATGCATCCTATATTCCGGAGGATATGAAGGAAGAATTAAGCAAGCTGATTGAAAACAGAGTTGAGATAATAAAATGAAGAAAAAGATCATTGCAGGATGGATCAAAATAGTGTTCGGACTGCTGATATTTGCGTTCGGAGTTCATCTTACGATATTTGCAAATATCGGACTTGCGCCATGGGATTGCCTCGGCATGGGCATATCCTACCATACTCCGCTCAATTACGGACTGTCCATGACGATCATAGCTCTGATCGTTCTCGGGATCGATCTTCTGATGAAAGAGAAGATCGGGTTCGGAACGATAATAGATGCTCTGCTGACGGGGAATTTCGTACAGCTGTTCAACAGTTTCAATCCGCTGCCTCTAAATGAGGGACTGTGGAAAGGGATTGCGATAATGCTTGCCGGATTTGTATTCATGGCGATCGGCATGGCGGTTTACATGAAGAGCGAGCAGTGCTGCGGACCGAGGGATTCGTTGCTGATCGGACTCGGAAAACGCATGAAGAAGATCCCGATCGGTATCGTGGAAGTGATATTGTGGGCGGTCGTTCTGCTGGCCGGATGGCTTCTCGGAGGTCCCGTGGGGATAGGAACCGTCATAAGCACGTTCGGTGCAGGTATTGTAATGCATATAGTTTATTCTCTGATACATTTTGAGCCGAGAGACCTGAAGCACAAGGGAGTCATAGAAGTCTCGAAGATGCTTGTCCTCGGATCCGACACAGATCATAACGATACAGAACATTATAACGGAGGGAAAATCGCATGAAGGAGTTTTATATCGATGATGACGGAATAAAGATACATGCAAAACTTGAAATGCCGCAGGATGTCAAAAAGTATCCTCTTGCGATAGTCGTGCACGGTTATACCGGAGACATGGAAGAGGAACATATCATTGCGGTCGCCGATGCGATAAGACAGACGGGATGCGCAACACTTCGCGTTGAGATGTACGGGCACGGTAAGAGCGGCGGAACGTTCAAGGAACATACGCTTTATAAGTGGATCTCGAATATGCTCAGGGTGGTCGAATATGCGAGGGCACTTGAGGAAGTAACCGATCTGTATCTGTGCGGGCATTCCCAGGGAGGACTTCTTGTCATGCTGATCGCGGGAATGTGCCCTGATCGGTTTAAAGCCATAATCCCGCTTTCACCGGCGTGGATGATACCCGAATACGCAAGAGCCGGAGAACTCCTCGGTACAAAAGTGGAT
>JAEEJD010000085.1 GCA_016281675.1 Lachnospiraceae bacterium | reverse complement strand
TTTTTAGAAAGCGCGAGGCCCATCACGACAGCGGTTACCGCAATGCCGATCCCCAGGCCTCTGAGATAGTATTTGAGTTTCATTCTATTTACTCCATTGTGTGTCGCCGATCCTGATTCGACTTCGTCGAATGGCTCCACTTGCAGCCGGGTTCTTCCCACTTCGTGGGCCCCTCCTGCTGCCTTACTTGAACAGATCCAAAACCAGCTTGACTTCACCGACCCCAAGTCCGAGTGTCTTGGCGATCTGAACCGTATCAAGGCCCTGCTCCGCCATAGCCAGTATCTTGTCGTTGTTATTTGCGGGTGCCTGCGTGTCGTCCTTTCCCATCGCCTCGAAATCGGCTGTCGTTGCGGCGCCGTCCGCAGGCGATTCGACGTTCACTATGTTTCCGCCTTTATATGCTCCACCCGAAAGAATATCGTAAACGACTTTCTCCTTAAGAGGTTCGGGCGCATCCGCTGTTATTGCTTTTGCTATCGCGTTTTCGGGCTTGTCTATACCGAGAAGCTGTGCCTCAATCTTCGACTGCGTAAGCGCGATGCCCCTTGATTTGGAATTGCCTGATTTTCCGGTCGCGGCAGCGGCCGGGCCGCTTTCAAACACAACAGGCTCGGCATCCGGAATCTCTATGTCAAATACCGACTTCTGTTCGTTCGTAAGCCCTTTCTGCGAAACAGATGCAACGCTCATTCCGCGAAGCAACGTTTCCGAAGCATCCATCGCATCGTGTGAGATGGTCTCGATCTTACTCGCGGCAGCGTCAGCCTCCCTTATCGTATTGTTAAGGGCGGTCTGCTTGTCCTTGAGCATGTCATAAAGGAACATGACTTCCTGATGATTCTTGTTGATCTCCTCCAAGACGGTTCCGGCATATTCGCCGACAGCCATGATCTTCTCGTTGGAAACCTTCTCGAGCGATCTCTCGGCCTTATCAACGGCAAACTCAACCGTCTCATTCGTCGCTTCGCCGACTCTGAGTCTCATCGTGTCGACTTCCTGCTCAACGAGACGTCTTGCCTCTTCCTTTTCGGCAGCGATCTCTCTGGAGGACTTCTTCATCGGAACCTCCGGCATCAGAAAGCTTATCACAAAAATAATCACTCCCGTTGCAAGGAGTGCTATTTCCATAGGTGTCATTCTACCCTCCCAAGCTGCATAATGACGATCAGATAGTTATATTGAATCCTCCCGTGTTCAAAGGTATGACTCTGCCTTCATCCGGGATCTCATCTTTCTTCTTTGTGTTACGATTCGAGAAGTACTTGTTCCTGCCTTCTTCCTTGGCATCGTGCTCCGTGCCCGACTTGTCGGCATTGTCCTTCGTGTGCACAGTCTTGACGTGCGAATCGTCGTTCTTCTCTATATTTTCCTGTATAAGGACATGCTGTGTCTGCGGATGATCGTTCTCGTTCTGCTTGATGACCGAGAAATCCATCGCGCGCATGACCATATTGTTGTTCTCAAGCGGTGAGATCATATTACAGCCCTCTTATACGAACGTCCGCACCTTCCTTGACGAATTTACTGTGCTGAACGGCCGTTGAAAGTGTCGTCGTTGTCTCGCTGATGGTGATCTTCGTTCCGGGATAAGCGAATCCCTCGACCTTAACGCAACTCTCGGTCGCATTTGTATCGTCAAGAACCTCCATGAGCTTGTTCATCTCTTCGATCTTGGCATCAAGATTTGCTTTGAGTTCCTTGTATGCCTGCGAAGCCTGTTTGAAATATATTATCTGCTCGGGGCGAAGCTTCTCTCCCGCCTTGAGCTTTTGAGAAAACGTAACGATAACGGGTTCAGCCTGCTCCACCTTTTTCCTTGCCTCAGCTATCTCGGAAGTAAGTGACTGAGCCTTGAGCTTAAGCTTCGGATCCGTTCCGACTTCGATCTCCGTCGTAACGCCCATCGTCGATCCTATTATCTTACACGAAACCGTGGCAGGAGTTCTGACAACTCCTCCGGTGATGAAGCCTTTCTTGCCGGTAACGGTGACCTCGCCTTTTGCAACGACGTTACTGTGGAGGATAGCCTCGGAATGAACGTATCCGCCCGATGTGACGTTCGCATTCTCGATAAACTTGGATACGACATTACCGCCGGCGATTATCGTTCCCTTGCCCATTCCGTTCATGCCTCTTGCTATCGAAACATTTCCGGTGGCTTCGACGATCGCGTTCTCCACGACACCTCTTACTTCGACATCACCTTCCGCTTTCACCGAAAATCCCGTCTTAACGTTACCGAGAACGCAGACATTTCCGGCATAATCTATGTTACCGGTGGATGTGTCGACATCCGACACCTCGTAAACATCGGAAACGAACACCTTGCCCTCAACAAGGGATGCATGTCCGTTAACCGTGGAAGTTATCGTCAGTTCATCCCCGGAAAGCTCAATGTTGCGCCCGTACTTGAGCATCAGTTTCTTGACTTCCCTCGGAGGAAGCGTATCTCCGACAACGTTGAATCCGGGCTCTCCGGGAATCTCACGCGTCAGCGTTGCAAGCTTATCCCCCGCCTTAACGATACTGATCGCCGACAGTGAGAAGAAATCGACCGAACCGTCCTCGTTAAGCTTGGGCTTGAGGTTAGGGTTCGTATTGAAGAAATACTCTATGCTGGCATCCGTTCCGTCGGTAGGCTCAACGCCCTTTGCCAGAACGTAATCCGTACAGTACTGTCTGTCTTTGAGAAATCCCGCGATAGCCTCGTCATCGATACCTCTGTTGACTCCCTGAAGCTTAAGGGTACTCTTGATATCGGCTTCCGTTATCGAGGCGCCGCTCGTCGAGGGCGGATAGAACCTGCACACCGCCTTCATCTTGTCCTGAGAGATACGCACGATAAAGCTCTCCGGACACGGAATTCCTTTTTTGCTTGCTATCTTGATATTCTGCGGTTTGGACAGATTATCGACCGCATTTTTGAGAGCGACAATATCTACATCGGGAAATCCTTTCGCAACAAGAAAATCCCTCATCTCATCAACCTGTATCGGAGCACCTCCGTCCACCGGCGGATAAAGAGTAACGAACGATTCATTGTCGGTAAGTACGAGCTTGAAGTAACCGTTTTTCATAGTAGTGTCCCTCTCCGTTGCGCAAGCGCATTCAACCTGTTGTAAGTATTCCCATGTAACCGCCCATCTTGGTCTTCATCTTACCAAGGGCTTTTGTGTGAAGCTGTGAGACTCTCGACTCGGATACTTCAAGGACATTGCTGATTTCCTTCAGAGTCAGTTCCTCGTAATAATACAATACTACCACCATTCTCTCTTTCTCCGTCAGGAGATTAAGGGAATCGGCAAGCATCTTCTTAAGTTCCTCGTTTTCTATATGTTCTTCCGGCCTTGCTATCTGAGATGACAGTCCGCGGTTATCCGCAACATCGCTTCCCTGTTCCACAAAATCATCCAGGGAAACGAGATTGGTGACGTTCATCTGTGCCTGCCAGCCGGCATATTCATCTTCGGTGATCCCGAGAGCCATGGCAACCTGTTCGTCGGTCGCCGTCTTGCCCGTCTGGGCTTCGACTTCGGAAATTGCCGCACTTATCTGTTTCTGACGCTGACGGACCGTTCTGGGTATCCAGTCCATTTTTCTGATCTGATCGAGAATTGAACCTCTGATACGGAGAGATGCGTATGTTTCGAATTTGACGTCCTTGCCCGCATCAAACTTGTCGATCGCATCGATAAGCCCGAATATTCCGTATCCGCACAGATCGTCGTATTCTACGTTATAACCCAGATACATGGAAAGTCGCCCCGCAACAAGCTTTACGAGCGGAGCATACTCCAATATGAGTTTTTCCCGAAGTTCGGGTGTCGGATTAGTTGAATAATCCTTCCATAACTTCAGTTTTGCCTTGTCATCCATGAGCCCCCCTATGCACCGGCTTCATCCCTTTCGTCTCCCTCTTCGGATAAAGCGGCTTCAGCATCCTCTGCTTCTTCATCTTCCGAAATCTCAGTCTTCTCGACAACTTCCCCTTCGTCATCGACCCTGGCTTCATCCGGTTCTTCGATATGAAATGAATCAAAGATCAACTTGATAACGACTCCTATTATCAGAAAAACTACAAGAGTCAGTACCAGTATCGCCAGCATTTCGGTAAGATCATAACCGTTGATATAAGTGACGATCGTTGAGACCGCACCTGCCGACAGCATTACCAGGGCAGGTATTTTCTTCGTATTCATAAAACGCAGTGCATCCGTTTCCTAGATTGTCTTAACTCCCTTGCCGACGGCCTTGATTATATAGTCTCCGGTCTCGGGATAGAATTCAACGGTACGACCGAAGTTAAGTCCGGTATCCTCCGCAAGGATCCTTATCTTAAGTTCGGCAAGTACTTTCTTGACCGCCTCGACATTTCTCTGTCCTACCGCAGTCATTTCGCTTTTGGACTGGAACTGGAACATCTGAGCTCCGCCGGCTATCTTGGCAACGAGCCTCGAACGGTTGCCGCCCGCTTCCACGATTATCCTGACGAGTTCCTTTGCACCCGTATCGGCATACTTCGGTATATTGACCGCTCCCGAAAACTGAGTACTGTCCGGAAGCATTATGTGTGCCAGTCCGCCTATCTTTGTGATGGGATCTCTGATCGCGATCCCTACACACGATCCCAGACCAAGTGTTGTTACTGCATCAGGTGCCTTACACAGCTTCAGATCAGCCATACCCACCTTAATCATGTTACCCATTAAAAAAACTACCTCTACATTCCCAGTGAAGTGAGTATCTTATCGTACGATTCAAGATCAGGTACAAGAATAAAATAACCTTCAAGCTTGACATCATCCGTGAACTCGGTGGCGATAAGAAGCATCTTGTCTCCAATAGCGCCGAACTCGATAGCGGGCACCGACAGAATCGCTGCGCACATATCGATCGATATATCCGGCGGAGAAGGGTAGATGTTTAAGTTTGTAAGTGTCGAAAGAGACGACAGGTAAGAACCCGTGATGATGTTTCCGATCTCTTTGAGTGCCGAAAGCTCCATCTCGTCAAAATCACCTGAAGGATCTTCGTTGCTTGTTCCCATGAGCTTTGCGACAAGAGCCTTGGCGGATGATTTTTCCAAAAGGAACATGATGGATCCCGATATATCCCCTTCAACAACGAGATATATTCCGGCCATTATCTGTTCCTCGCCGCCCATAGCTTCACCGACCTGCGAAAACTCAAGAAGGTCTACCTTGGGGACATGCATGTCGACTTTGGTTCCGATCATCTGTGCCAGAGCCGTAGTGGCATTACCGGCACCGATGTTTCCTATTTCGCGGAGTACATCGAAATATACTCCTTCCATATTGTTAAGATCAACTTTTGCCATTTATGAATTTTCCTTATCGCTTATGACCGCATTAAGATCCAGAAGTGAGATCAGCGTTTCACCGTTCTTACCGATACCGTTGATGTATGTCTCGTCAACCTTGCTGTCGCGGATGACTTCATCGATCGATGTCTCGTCCAGAGTAACAACCTCTTTGACTTCGTCAACGATCAGTCCGATCGGAGCATTGTTCTCGAGCTTCACAATTATGATCCTTGTCTTGTTCTCGTATACGTCGGGATCGAGTCCCATCTTGAGACGAAGGCTCATTACCGGAACAACCTCACCACGGATGTTAATAACGCCCGCAAAATACGGCTGAACGTCCGGAACACGTGTGATGCTCTGCATCCTGACAATGTTGTCGATATAGCTTATATCTATACCGTACTGCTCCTCGCCGATCTTGATAACAATATACTGAACAGTGTCATATTCCCTGGCAATATTTAACGCATCCATTTTCTATCCTCCTATATCAGAACGTTGGCATCAAGTATCAGAGCAACTTCGCCGTCACCGAGGATAGTTGCGCCCGATATGAGACGCGAGCTGCAGTTGATGTATTTACCGAGTGACTTGATAACGATCTCCTGCTGGCCGATCAGTTCATCGACAACGAGGCCGGCAAGCTGATCACCCTTCTTGACGATGATAACGACCATATTATTGGACTTTTCTTTTTCGGTCTCAACACCGAGCACATCTCTGAGTCTGATGATCGGGATGACCGTATCACGAAGGTTGATAACTTCTCTTGCCTCAACGTACTTGATATCTTCTTCCGCAACATCTTCGATCGTCTGAATGCTTCCGAGTGAGATAGCGTACTTCTCTTCTCCGACAACAACCATGAGAGCCTGGATGATTGCAAGTGTAAGAGGAAGTCTGATCGTCCATGTACTTCCCTCGCCGAGCTTTGTCTTGACGGAAACATCACCGCCGAGTGCTCCGATCTTACTTCTTACGACATCAAGACCAACGCCTCTTCCCGATACATCCGATACGACCTTGGCCGTTGAAAAGCTCGGAAGGAACAGAAGATCGATGATGTCTTTCTCACTCATCGTCTCAGCCTGTTCGGGTGTGATCGTTCCGCGCTCAATGGCTTTTCTCTTAACGGCTTCGGTATCGATACCGTTACCGTCATCTCTTACTTCTATTACAACGTTGTTACCGTCCTGGTAAGCATCGAGATAGATCTGGCCGACATCGCTCTTGCCGCGTTCACGACGAAGATCAAGTGATTCGAGTCCGTGATCGGCACTGTTACGAAGAAGGTGCATCAGAGGATCACCGATCTCATCGACCACGGTACGGTCAAGTTCCGTCTCTTCACCGGACATATGAAGTTCCATCTGCTTGTTAAGCTTCTTGGAAAGATCCCTGATCATACGAGGGAATTTATTAACAACACTCTCGATGGGAACCATTCGAACTTTCATGACCGACTCATGAAGGTTCGTGGTAACGCTCTCGAGGTATTCGATCTGCTCGTTGAATCCCGAGTGTGAACTTGAACTCTCGCTTGTTGCGAAACTTACAAGAGAGTTCTTGGCGATGATAAGCTCGGATACAAGGTTCATGAGAACATCGAGCTTTTCGATATCGACACGGACCGTTCTGTTGACTGCCGGCTTTGCTGCGCCGCCCTTCTTGTTGTCGCCGCCCTTTGAATCCTTTGCGGCCGGAGCGGGTGCCGTGGAAGTCGAACTCTGGCTCGCTGCGGGAGCGGTTGTCTCTGCCTGCTCCGTTGCGGGAGCTGCTGCCTCATCCTCTTCCTCTTCGTCCTCGTTCGCGATCTTAGCCTTATCCATATCGATCACATCAGCAATGACATGGTCGATCTCGGAAACGCTCATAACCGCTTCCTTAACCTTATCGATCTCAGCTTCCGTAACAAAGTACAGTGAGAAATCGAAATCAAACTTCTCATCTTCTATATCCTGCACCGAAGGTTCGGAAATGATAACCTCACCCATCTCCTCCAGAGCCTTGAATACGAGAAATGCTCTGGCTGCTTTAAGTATGCAGGATTCCTGTATGAATACCGTTATACCGTAAACCTTGGAATTATTCTTGATCGCTTCCGAAATGACATGCTGTTCGGGCTCGTGGAGAACAATGTCGTTCCACTTGCCTTCCTCGCCCGAAGCGGAAGCTTCAGCTTCCTTCTCGGGTGCCTTGGCTTCTTCTGCCGCAGCTTCCTTCTTCGGAGCTTCTCCGCCTCCTCCGTTAAGAATGGTCTGGAGTTCCTTGATGATAGGCTCATTATCGTTCGTGCCTTCATCCTGATTTTCGGAGATGTTTTCTCTGTACTCCTCAAGCGCATCAAGTGCCTGGAACAGGATATCAACCATGTGTCCGTCGACCTTGATCTTGCCGTTTCTGACTTCGGAGAAAACGTTCTCCATGTCATGAGTCAGGTTCTGCATCCTCTTATAGCCCATCGTTCCGGCCATACCCTTAAGGGAATGCGCCGCACGGAAGATCTCATTAATGGTATCTTCGTTTTCCGGCTCATTCTCGAGGATCATCAGCTGATCCGAAAGAGTCTGCAAATGTTCGTTTGTTTCATCGAGGAAAATTCCGAGATATTGGCTTACATCCATAATTAACGTACCCCCACGTTCTTAGTAATCTGTCCCGCGATATGATCCAGCGGAACGACCTCGCTGACCAAACCGGTCAGAGCGATTGCCTTTGGCATTCCGTACACTGTAGAAGTGTCCTGATCCTGAGCGATGATATATGTCTGTTTCTTCAGGTCGAGATTCTTGATACCTTCCGTACCGTCCATCCCCATGCCGGTCATGACAACACAAATGACTTCGTCAAAATCACAGCCTGCAAGAGACTCGTACATGTAATTGGCGCTCGGTTTGACTCCTTCCCTGGTCGGTTCATCCGAATACTTGATGTAATGAGAGCCGCCTCTCTTCTCGACCTTCATGTGCTTACCGCCCGGAGCGATATACACATGTCCCGGCACGAGCATCTCTCCGTCTTTGGCCTCACTGACCTCGACTTTTGACAGCTCGTTGAGTCTGTCCGCAAGCGATGCCGTAAATCCCTGGGGCATATGCTGTACGAGAAGTACAGGAACCGGTAAACCTGCCGGAAGATACGGTATCACCTCACACAGTGCCTTCGGACCTCCCGTGGAACTGGCTATTGCCACGATCCTGTTACGCCCTTTGTGTTCAACGTTTCGGATCTTAATCCCGCCTGTAGACTTCGGTGCTTCGGCCGTCCCGGCCGTTGCCGCCGTTGTCGCAGCGAGTCTCTTTTTCGCGATCTCGTCTGCGGTCGTGTAGGTGTTTACATCGAAACGTTTTGTGAACGTATGACCGCGCTCACCTGCTGTCTTTGACGCCGCCACGGCTCCGCCGAATCTCGGCATCGGAGCATTTGCGACAGTATTCAGCAGATCCAGAAAACGCTTGGAAAACTTATCAACTCTTGCGTCTGCAACATTCTCGGGCTTCTTGATAAAATCAATAGCTCCGAGGGAGAGCGCATCGATCGTCTCCCTTGCGCCTTCGCTCGTTGTGGTGCTCGCCATAAGGATTCTCGCACTCACACGGGACTTCTGCATCTCCTCGAGCATCTGCAGTCCGGTCATCCTCGGCATATACACGTCCAGGATTACTGCATCGTACTGCTTCTCGCAGATATACTTGAAGCCTTCAGCGCCGTCGGTTGCGGTATTTACAACCTCAAACCTGTCATCGCCATTGATTATATCACAAAACACCCTTCTCATGAGTGCAGAGTCATCGACAATGAGAATTTTTTTCTTCATTTTTCCTCCAAAACCCCTTATTTATCGTCCCTTGCAGGCACAGTCACATTGTGAACCGCCCTGTTTTACAGTGTTCCGCGCTCCCTATGCCTCTGTTTACGCTCTTCTTCGAAGATATACTTGATTATACTCTCACGATCGTCGTTGACCATATTGACAAACTGAATACGGTTTTCAAAGGAATCTTCCCTGTTTTCGAGCGGAGCCGACTTGAGGACCTTTCCGACAAGTTTGTATTCGGTAACCGAGCCGTTTACGAACAGAGAGAACTGGAACCTTATAAGAGAACCTTCCGCATACTGGACTTTGGATATGAATCTTGCTCCGCCGCCGCTTATATCTACCATTGTTCCGTTGTCAAACGTAAGGTCCGTATCGATGAACTGGACCTGCTCGAGTCCGGTCGGCTTCTCGTCGGGATTGATGGCCTTGCTCTTCATATCGAGCACCGTATTGAGTCGGTAATACTCTCTTCTCTGGTATTTCTGAAGATCGGTCTCAAGCTCCATCGAGAGCACGAACAGGTTGTTGCTCTTATATCTTTCCACGACTCTTGCAAGGCACTGGTACAGGCCGTTCGGAGTGTAGAAGCACAGACTGTATTCAGCATCGACCGGCAGGAGCACGATCTTGCTCTGCTCCATGGGCATCGCGATCTTGATGATATCTTCCGATTCGATATCATACAGTTCGCTGCGATATGATTTTCTTGTAACCTCTCCGAGTTCGTCCGTCGTTTTCTTGATCGACTCGATCTCTATTTTGTTTCCTATCTGGACAAATTTGGAAATCATAGTTACCCTCCTGTCTGTTACCTACCTGTTTCCCCTCACCATGGAGGCAAAGAATCCCGACATTCCGCGCTTACGGTATACCGGATCCGTCGCACCCGTCTCAAGTGCGGTTGCAAGATCCGTGAACGCCTGCGCCGACTTGGAATTCGGATTCTGTATCGATATGGGCATCTGCTGCATGACGGCTTTGACCAGTTCATGGTCTTCCGGGATGACACCGATCAGCATCAGAGGAATCTTCAGATATCTGTTGACTACGGCATTGAGCTTTGTGTAAAGCTGACGCCCCTCCTCAAAGTTTCCGACCTTGTTCGCCACTACTTTGATCGAGGTGTTGGCACGGTCAAACTTCGGATGCCTTCCGAGCGCCTTGAGGAGCGAATACGAATCCGTTATGGACGTAGGCTCCGGAGTC
>JAEEJD010000009.1 GCA_016281675.1 Lachnospiraceae bacterium | reverse complement strand
ACCGCGAAGCTCACCCATTACCGCTTCCGAAGCTTCTTCGCTTATATTTCCGTTATCGTCTATGCCGTCGAGAAGATACTGAGCACCGATGTTACTCGTCATGATGAGTATCGTGTTCTTAAAGTCCACGGTCCTGCCCTGCGAATCGGTTATACGTCCGTCATCGAGCACCTGAAGGAGTACGTTGAACACATCCGGGTGCGCTTTTTCGATCTCGTCAAACAGTACAACGGAATAAGGTTTTCTCCTTACGGCCTCGGTCAGCTGACCGCCCTCCTCGTATCCGACGTATCCCGGAGGCGCTCCGATAAGACGCGATACGGAGAACTTCTCCATGTATTCGCTCATATCTATCCTGACCATGTTGTTCTCATCGTCAAACAGGCTCGCCGCCAGAGATTTGGCCAGTTCGGTCTTGCCGACACCGGTAGGGCCGAGGAACAGGAATGAACCGATAGGCTTTGCGGGGTCCTTGATACCTGCCTTTGAGCGCAGGATCGCCTCTGTGACCTTCGTCACGCCTTCATCCTGACCTATCACTCTCTTATGGAGTTCCTCATCAAGATGGAGTATCTTCGTCCTCTCGCCCTCTGTAAGCTTGGAAACGGGTATTCCCGTCCAACGGCTGACGATCTGGGATATCTCCTCGTCAGAGACATTCTCATGAACGAGCGTCAATTCCTTGTTTCTGACATTTTCCTCTTCTATCGCAAGCTGCTGGGTCAATTGCGGGAGTTTACCGTACTGAAGCTGTCCGGCAAGTTCGTAATTGTTCTCTCTCTTGGCAATCTCGATCTCGTTGTTCGTTGCCTCTATTTCGGCACGTAATTTCGAAAGCTTCTCAACCGATGCCTTCTCGTTTTCCCATTGTGCCATCTTGCTGTCATACTCGTCCTTGATCTCGGCAAGCTCTTTTCTGAGCTCTTCGAGACGCGATTGACTGAGTTGGTCGGTTTCCTTGACAAGTGCCGCTTCTTCAATCTCAAGCTGCATTTTCCTTCGGCTGATCTCATCGAGTTCGGCCGGCATCGATTTCATTTCCGTCTTTACGAGTGCGCAAGCCTCATCGACAAGGTCAATAGCCTTATCGGGAAGGAATCTGTCGGTAATGTACCTGTCTGAAAGCGTTGCAGCCGCAACAAGCGCGGTATCCATTATCTTAACTTCGTGATAATTCTCGTAGCGCTCTTTGAGCCCTCTGAGGATCGAAATCGTATCCTCAACGCTTGGCTCGTCAACTGTCACAGGCTGGAATCTTCTCTCAAGAGCCGCATCCTTTTCGATATACTGCCTGTATTCGTCAAGAGTCGTTGCTCCTATGCAGTGAAGCTCTCCACGCGCAAGCATCGGCTTTAACATGTTCCCGGCATCGAGCGCACCATCGGTCTTACCGGCTCCTACGATCGTATGAAGCTCATCGATAAACAGGATTATCTTTCCGTCGCTTGCTTTAACATCTTCAAGCACGGCCTTCAGACGCTCCTCGAACTCACCGCGGTACTTGGCACCCGCAACGAGTGCTCCCATATCAAGCGCAAATATCGTCTTATCCTTCAGGCTTTCCGGAACATCGCCGCTGACTATACGCTGTGCGAGTCCCTCAACCACAGCCGTCTTACCGACACCGGGTTCACCGATCAGGACCGGATTGTTCTTCGTCTTACGAGACAGGATACGGATAATGTTTCTTATCTCTGTATCTCTTCCAATGACCGGATCGAGCTTCTGGTTTCTTGCCTTTTCCACCAGATCCTGTCCGTACTTTTCAAGCGTATCGTACGTTGCTTCGGGATTGTCGGTCATAACATTATGATTGCCTCTCACCTCGGCAAGCGCCGACAGGAAACGTTCGCGAGTCAGGCCGTATTCGCTCATCAGATCTTTGATATCGCTGTCGGGATGCTTTAACATCGACAGGAACAGATGCTCGACCGAAACGTACGAATCGTTCATCGCCTTCGCTTCGTCTTCGGCAGATACGAGAACCTTGTTCAGCTTGTCTCCGACATAAACCCTGCCGCCCGAGACCTTCGGACGTCTGTTAATGTGAGATTCGACATTATCAAGAAAATGTTCGTTATTGATCTCCATCTTCTCGATAAGCTTCGGGATCAGCCCATCCTCCTGCGTCAACAGTGCGTACAGAAGATGAACCTGGGCTATCTCCTGATTACCGTAGTCATATGTGATCTTCTCGAGCGAATTGACCGCATCGAGTGATTTTTGTGTAAACTTTTGTATGTTCATTAAGGTTACCTCCTTATTATGTATTCTTCTCCGGCAGATTCGAAAAAACCTCGTCAAGCGCAGACGCCTTCACAAGGTTTTCTCGGAAACAATTCAGCCCCACCCTGTTGAACACATAATATCATCAGTTATTAGCCATGTCAACAGTCGAGTGCTAATATTTTCAGAATATTTGGATAATTGCCGCAAAAAGCGCGAAAATCACATCTTCTCGGGTGCCTCAAATCCCAGCAGATCTATGCATGTCTCAAGGATCCTCTTCGTAAGGACGAGAAGTGCGATCCATCCTTCCTTCTTCGCCGCATCCTCTTCCGTAAGAATCTTTGTCTCGTGATAGAAACGGTTGAAGGCGTTGCACACATCGTAGATATACGCGCATATCCTGTGAGGCGCTATCTCATCGTATGCCGCCCTTACGGTTATCGCAAACTTAGAAAGCTCGAGCATAAGTGATTTTTCAAGATCATTTTGAGGCTTTCCTATGCTTGTCGGCAGCTTCGATCCGTCGGCAGCGTACTTGCCGAGTATCGACTTGATACGGACTATCGTATACAGAATGTACGGACCCGTGTTTCCTTCAAACGAAGTAAACTTATCGGTGTCGAAGACATAATCCTTCGTCGCCTGGTTCGACAGGTCTCCGTATTTGATCGCGGCCAGAGCCACTGTCTCGCTTGTTTTCTTCGCTTCTTCGGGATCCGCCTCATGATTGTCCATGATCTTCCTGTACATCGTATCGCGTATGTCGGATATCAGTGTCTCAAGGCGCATCACTCCGCCTTCACGCGTCTTGAACGGCTTTCCGTCCTTGCCGTTCATCGTACCGAATCCGAGAAAATCAAGCTTCACACCATCCTTTACAACGCCGGTCTTCCTTGCGCATCGAAATACCTGTATGAAATGCATCTCCTGACGCTTATCGACAACATAAATCACGTGATCCGGATCAAAGCATGAACGCCTGTCGAGAAGCGTTGCAAGATCCGTTGTCGTATAAAGCGATGCACCGTCGGATTTTAATATCATGCACGGCGGGATCTCCTTTGAATCGGACTCCTCCGCCACATCCACGACAAGTGCGCCCTCACTCTCATATGCAAACCCCTTGTCCTTCATATCTTTGACCATGTCCGGGATCAGAGCATCAACACTGCTCTCACCTTTCCACCAGTCAAACTCGACAGAAAGATCTTTGTAGTTCTTCTTAAGATCCGGAACGGAAACGTCCATTATATGCTGCCAGAGCGCACGGTATCCGCGATTGCCTCTCTGAAGCTGACCCGTTGCCTCCAGTGCTGCTTCTTTGTATGCCTCGTCCTCCTTGGACTTTGCGGATGCCGCGGGATATATCTCCTCAAGTTCCGAAAGAGTGAACGGTGCCTCCGAAGGATACTCGCCTTCGAAGCTTTCGTCAAAATACGGCAGTTCCGGTTTTCTCTCTCTAAGTTCGGTTATGATAAGCCCCATCTGAAGACCCCAGTCTCCGAGATGAACATCGCCTATTACGTCATTTCCGAGATATTTACAAATGCGTTTAACGCTCTCGCCGATTATCGCCGCGCGAAGATGCCCCACATGAAGCGGCTTGGCAACGTTCGGTCCGCCGTAATCCACAACGATCTTTTCAGGCTGCGGCATGTCAACGGCAAACTTATCACCCGACTCCATTTTATTAAGGAATCCCGAGAGAAAATCATCCGACACCTTTATGTTCAAAAAGCCCGGAGCAACCGCATTTATCATTGAAAAGGCGGGATCGCCGGAAAGCTTTGCCGCAACTTCTTCGGCTATCGCCATCGGAGCCTTGTGATACGCCTTTGCACCGGCCATAGCTCCGTTACACTGAAATTCGCAAAGATCGGGACGGTTACTGACCCCGACTTTTCCGTAGGAAGCATCGTAGCCCGCTGCCTCGAATCCCTTTGCAACCGTTTCCGAAATCTGTTCAAGTATTGTTTTCATTATAACTCCTCGTCTTCAATCAGTTCTCCGTCCCCGCTCAAACGGCGCTCTGCCTGGCTGTCGCATCAAGATGCGACAGCCAACATCCGCAATAATTCTGTCTGTACAGATTATATTTTTTTGACAGTTCTATCGACTGTTTAAAACCGTCTTTCTTCTTGAAATCCGAATACATCCATTCCGGTCCGTCTTCATGTTCCGATGCTATGCCTTCCCCGATCGAGTTGATGAGCTTCGCATTCTTGTGTGGGCTTATCGTGAGCGTCGTAGTGAACAGATCGTATCCGCCGGAGCGTGCCAGTTCGTATGTCTTGCGAAGTCTCATATCAAAGCACATAGTGCATCTGGCTCCGCCTTCGGGACAGTGCTCCAGATCCTGTTCCCTTACCGCATCGATGAAAACATCCGGCTCGTATTCGTCGACGATAAGCTTGATCGGGTGATTTTCGCAGAAGGCGGAATATTCTTCGTTAAGTATATTGATAAGACGCGCCAATTCCGCCGAACGCTTCTCGTACTCACTGCGGTCGGTGATGTTCGGATTACAGTAAAAGCATGTTATGTCGTAATGCTCCAGAAGCGATATCAAGCAATAGCTGCTGCACGGTGCGCAGCAGCTATGTAACAGCAGTTTCTGATCATTCATCTTCTTCCTCTTCGTATATTACGGGAGAGTCATCTTCAAGCGGAACGTTATACTTCTCAACAAATTCCTCGAGAGGTATCGGACGTGAATACAGGAATCCCTGTGCATAGATGCAGCCAATATCAAGCAGCATGTCGACCTGCTCGTGTGTCTCGACACCTTCGCAGATAACGCGAAGATTCAGGCCCTCCGCCATCTCCACGATCTTGCGGAGTATCCATTTCCCGCTGTCGCTTTGAACCGATTCATCGAGGAATCCTCTGTCGATCTTAAGCACGTCAAACGGTATGTCTCGCAGGAGGTTAAGCGACGAGTATCCCGAACCGAAGTCGTCGATCGAAAGATTCATGTTGAATTCCTTCAAGTGTCTCATAACCTCGAGCATACGCTCTTTCTCGTTGAAGAACACGGTCTCGGTGATCTCAAGTTCTATAAGGCCTCTCGGAACCTTATACCGAAGCATTATTTCCTGGACCTTCATTATATAGTTCGGATCATACAGAAGATATCTGGATTGGTTGATCGAGATCGGATATACCTCACGTCCTTCGTCGATCATCCTTCTGATGTATTTACATATCTCTTCTAGCATGTAGAAGTCGATGCTCTCAATAAATCCGTTTCTCTCGAATACCGGAATGAAATCTCCGGGCGGGATTACGTGACCCGTGGAATCGACCCAGCGGATAAGCGCTTCCGCACCCATAATGTGATCCGTTGCCATGTTCCACTTGGGCTGCAGATAAGGTTTGAACTCGTTCTTCTGAAGAGCCTCATGCATTCTCGACTCGACACGTTCCTGTTTACGCGTCTCTTCCATCAGCTGCTCACGGTATTCGGCTTCGAAGTTGTTTCTAAGACCCGTGGAGATCGATTTACGTGCGAGATTCGCCTTATCGATCATATCGGCGATCGGCTCTTTTTTGTCCCTGATGTAATATAAACCCGTCTTGAACTTGATCGGGTATTTCATACCGATCTCTTCGGTCGCCTTTGCCAGCTTTTCGGCAATGAAATCCTTACGTTCAACCGTTCTTTCGTCATCAACGCACAGTCCGACGAACCTGTCGGCCGAGAGACGTCCGAACGTCTCGTTATATGAGTAACTCTCCTTGAGAGCTACCGCTATGTCACGAAGGAGCATATCGGCCTTCAGATGGCCGTATCCCTCGTTGATGTATCTGAAGTTCATTACGTCGAAACAGGCGAGCACATAAGGAACGTCGGGATTTTCGAGAAGAAGTTCCGTTGCCCTTTCTTTGAATGCGTTCTCGTTCGGAGCACGCGTGAGTTCATCGACATACGCAAGGTCGAACACCTTCTTCTGCTCTCTCTCGATATACCTGATAACAAAGAACGCCATCGCGGCCATAATGATAATGACGACGAGCATCGTCATGAACGACTCGACAAGGATTCCCTGAATTGAAGCACGTACATCATCGGAGTATACGATATAGAAGATATTCCAATGGCTGCTTCCGGCAAGCTGCTTATAAAGGGCGTAACCTTTCTTGCCGTTAACTGAGATCGCACGTTTTGTTATACTCTCTCCGTTGATCTCGTTAAGAACCTGATCCCTGACCAGCTGCGCGGCATAATCATCGATGCTGTCCTTTGTCAGAAGATCAAATATGTTCTTGCCTGTTCCGTCATATATCCTGTTACCTCTGACGTAAGTCACGATGTTTCCGTGCTCATCGGTCAGATATCTCTCCGCGACCATCGTCGACGACGACAATCCGGATGTTGATTCAAAGAAAACCGCCGCATTTGCAACACCGATAACATAACCCTGAACGACACCGTTCTTGAGTACGGTCGATGCAAAACACACCTCATCATTTGATCTTTCGGGTGCGAAGTTCCTGAACACCGATACCGTTTTAGAGGTGTCGATATCATCGGAAAACGCGTTAAGCACTGTTGAGACAAGTGCTCCGTTTGAACGGTATTTGATACCGCGGTTGCTTACATAAAAAGCATAGGCGAACTCATCCGTCTCTTCGAGGATCTTAAGACAGTTACATATACTCTCCTTGTCTATATCCTCATCCTGAGCCAGCACCTGCGCTTCCGCCGCAACAAGAGAACCTCTTCTCTCGAAGTTCTCGCTGAAGTATTTGGAAGTAAGATCAGATCTGTTTATGACGAAATCGTTGGAACTTTCCTCAAATGCGTTGAATATCCTGCGCACATGGAATGCCGTCAGCAAAATACACAACAAAAGAAGCACCGCACAGATGATAACAAGCTGCACGAGTGTCTTCTCTTTTTTGATCTTTGCCAACCATTTCGGAAATGAAAACAGTCTCAGTCTCTTCATCTGAAATAAGCCACTCCCGATTCAAATATCTTCATGTCCTGTTCACCGTAAATATTTACCGCAACGTTATCACCGCGACGCTCCGAGTGTCCCATCTTACCGAACACCCTTCCGTCGGGGCTCGTAATACCTTCTATAGCGGCAAACGAACCGTTGATGTTATACTCTTCGTCCATCGATACAACACCTTCGGGATCGCAATATCTCGTTGCCACCTGACCGTTTGCAAAAAGCTTCTCAAGAACATCGCTGTTTGCAACAAATCTTCCTTCACCGTGTGATACCGGAATGACATATGTCGATCCGAGCTTTGCGCCCGCAAGCCAAGGCGAGAGATTCGAAACAACCTTCGTATACGCCATCTTCGAGATATGTCGGTTGATCGTATTGTATGTAAGCGTCGGTGAATTCTCATTCTGCCCCGTTATCACTCCGTCAGGAAGAAGTCCGAGCTTTATGAGCGCCTGGAATCCGTTGCATATACCGAGCACGAGTCCGTCGCGCGAATTCACGAGATCCATTACCGCATCAGCAAGCACTTCGTTTCTGAACGCGGTCGCAAAGAACTTTGCGGAGCCGTCAGGCTCATCGCCTGCCGAAAATCCCCCGGGGAACATTACAAGCTGCGCCTTCTCTATGCCTTTTTTGAACAGCTCGACCGAATCCCTTATATCTTTGGGGTTACGGTTTGCAAACACCTGCGTGATGACATCGGCACCTGCGCGCTCGAAAGCCTTTGCGCTGTCGTACTCGCAGTTCGTACCCGGAAATACCGGAATGAATACCGTGGGCTTTGCTACCCTGTTTCTGCATACATACAAAGATCTGCCTTTTTCTTTGATATCGTACAGAGGATCCGAAAGCGCTTCGCGATCTTTATAACTTCTCGTCGGGAAGACTTTCTCGAGAGGCTTCTTCCATGTCTCGAGAGCTTCCGACAGATCGACTGATGTGCTGCCGTAACTTATCTTACCGTCATCCGTCACTTCACCGATCACGGTATATCTGCCCGAAAGTTTTCCGACATCGCTTCCCGATACTTCCGAAATGATGAATCCGTATCCCGGAGTAAACAGCTTCGTCTCATCAAACGAATGCTCAATCTTGACGCCGAGTCCGTTACCGAATGCCATCTTGCAAAGTGCGGGAGCTATACCGTATCCGTCAACCGCATAAGCGGATCTGATAAGACCTGCTTTGACATCTTTACTGAAGTTCTCATACTGCGATCTTACATCGTCGAAATCAACAACATGATATCCGTCGCTCTTTATATCCGTGAGCACAAGTTTGTTACCGGCACTCTTAAGTTCGCATGTGACCACATCATGCGCATCCGCAACGTCTACCGCGAAAGATACGAGTGTCGGCGGAACATCTATATCCTGGAACGTACCCGACATCGAATCCTTGCCGCCGATCGAAGGAAGACCGAGTCCCATCTGTGCCGCAAAAGCACCGAGAAGTGCCGCAAACGGCTGACTCCATCTGTGCGGATCTTCCGACATTCTTCTGAAGTATTCCTGAAACGTGAATCTGATCTTCGAGTGATCTCCGCCCGCGCTGACAACTTTGGCAACGGATTCGATCACCGCATATATCGCTCCGTGATAAGGGCTCCAGCTTGAAAGATAAGGATCGAAGCCGTAGCTCATCATCGTAACCGTATCGCATTTTCCGTTGTAAACGGGAAGCTTTGCGATCATGACCTGAGTCTCGCTAAGCTGCGTCTTTCCGCCGTACGGCATCAGTACGCTGCCCGCACCGATCGATGAATCAAACATCTCGACAAGACCCTTCTGCGAGCATACGTTAAGATCGGACAACGAATCCGAAAGTGCCGCTTTAAAATCATGTGCTTTGATATCTTCGGCTACCTTATCAATGATCGGCCTGTCAAAGAATGGCTTCTCCTCAGGGATATCGACGAACACCTCAGTCTCCTGATGTGCGCCGTTCGTATCAAGGAACTCTCTCTTGAGATTGACTATCTCTTTTCCCCTCCAAGTAAGGATCAGCCTTGGCTCTTTCGTGACAACCGCAACTTCCACCGCTTCGAGGTTCTCTTCACCTGCATATTCCAAAAACTTCTTAACATCGTCGCAACCTACGACAACCGCCATTCTCTCCTGAGACTCGGATATCGCAAGTTCGGTTCCGTCAAGTCCCGCATATTTTTTGGGCACCTTATCAAGATCGATGCGAAGTCCGTCGGCAAGTTCTCCTATCGCAACCGATACTCCGCCGGCACCGAAATCGTTACACTTTCTGATGAGCTTTGATACTTCGGGACGTCTGAACAGTCTCTGAAGTTTTCTCTCCGTAGGTGCGTTACCTTTCTGAACCTCGGCTCCGCATGTCTCGATAGAAGAAAGCGTGTGCGCCTTGGAAGATCCCGTTGCACCGCCGCATCCGTCTCTTCCCGTTCTGCCGCCGAGAAGGATGATGATGTCACCCGGATCGGAAGTCGCCCTTACGACATTCGACCTCTTTGCGGCACCCATTACTGCACCGATCTCCATACGTTTTGCAACGTAATCGGGGTGGTATATCTCTTTGACATATCCGGTCGCAAGACCGATCTGATTACCGTATGAACTGTATCCGGCAGCTGCACCGCGTACGAGTTTCTTCTGAGGAAGTTTTCCGGCAAGCGTTTCGTCCATCGGTCTTGTCGGATCTGCGGCACCCGTAACACGCATTGCCTGATAAACGTAGCTTCTTCCCGAAAGCGGATCACGGATCGCTCCTCCGAGGCACGTTGCCGCGCCACCGAAAGGCTCTATCTCCGTAGGATGGTTATGTGTCTCGTTCTTGAAGCTTACGAGCCACTCCTCACTCTTTCCGTCTATCTCAACAGGGACGACAATAGAGCATGCGTTTATCTCATCCGACTCTTCCTGGTCGGCAAGCTTACCCTGCTTCTTCAGTTCTTTCATTCCCATGAGGGCGATATCCATGAGACAGATGAACTTGTCCTTTCTGTCGCCGTATACGTCCGCACGGGCCTTCCTGTAATCCTCGAAGCTCTTTTTGATCGGCTCTTTGTAATATCCGTCACCAAACTCAACGTTCGTAAGCTCGGTTGAAAACGTCGTATGTCTGCAGTGATCGCTCCAGTATGTATCGAGCACGCGTATCTCGGTCATCGACGGATCGCGATGTTCGTCACCTGCGAAATAATTCTGTATGTGGAGAAAATCCTTGAACGTCATCGCAAGTCCAAGTGAATCGTATAACTCTTTTAACGCTTCTTCTCCCATCGATGTGAAGCCGTCGAAGATTTTAATATCCTCGGGCTCGGGGAAGTTAGTCACGAGAGTATCGGGCTTTGCTCCGGATGTCTCTCTCGAATCCACGGGATTGATGCAGTATGATCTGATGGCAGCGAATTCATCGTCCGTGATATCGCCGGACAGACAGTATGTCGTAGCAGTCCTGATTATCGGCGTTGCATCAGCCGACAGGAACTGTACACACTGAACTGCGGAATCTGCACGCTGATCGAACTGACCGGGCAGATATTCAACGGAGAATACCCTGTCGCCGTCTGCCTTCGGAAAATCCTCTTCATACAGATCGTCAACCGGAGGCTCCGAAAACACACATTTCTTCGCCGTGTCAAACACCTCATCGTCAAGATCTTCTATATCGTATCTGATGAGTATCCTGACTTTGGACAGGCCCTTAAGATCCATGTAACCTTTAAGGTCCTCAAACAGTTCGTTTGCAGCCGCAGCATAGGCCGCTTTCTTTTCTACGTAGATTCGTCTGACCATTTTAATTATCCTTTGTCTTTATCATTTTGATGGCGTCCGCCAGAGTCTCAACAGGAATGATTTTATCCTTGGGGATATTTGACAGCGTTGCCGCATTCGATGCCGGCATCATGATCTTCGTAAAGCCAAGCTTAAGTGCTTCCGATGCGCGGGCTTCCGCAAGCGTGACCGATCTTACTTCGCCGGAAAGACCTATCTCTCCGAACACTACCATATCCTCGCTTATCACCGTATTGGAAAATCCCGATACGATCGCAAGCGCTATTCCCAGGTCCGTCGCCGGCTCGTTCATCTTCATTCCGCCCGCGACATTTATATATGCATCGCACTCCGATGTCTTAAGCCCCATGCGCTTCTCAAGAACAGCCATCAGGAGGTTTACCCTGTTAAAATCATACCCCGTGGCCTGTCTTCTCGGGATACCGAAACTGCTCTTGCACACAAGCGCCTGGACTTCAACGAGCATCGGTCTCGTGCCTTCCATCGCACATACGACGACCGATCCCGATGAATCTTTGGGACGGCCCGCCAGCATATATTCCGAAGGATTGGTTACCTCGGCAAGTCCCTCGCTTACCATCTCGAACACGCCGATCTCGTTGGTGGATCCGAACCTGTTCTTCACGGCACGTACTATCCTGTATGACGCATAACGGTCACCCTCAAAATAGAGAACGGTGTCGACCATATGCTCAAGCACTCTCGGACCCGCTACCGTTCCTTCCTTCGTAACATGACCCACAATGAATACCGTGATCGAAAGGCTCTTCGCGATCGCAAGAAGTACCGCCGTCGCTTCCCTTACCTGTGAAACGCTTCCGGGCGCGGAAGAGACACTATCCGAATACATAGTCTGTATACTGTCTATTATTACCGCATCGGGCTTG
The DNA here is from genome assembly GCA_016281675.1 of Lachnospiraceae bacterium. Next base: position 831 of record JAEEJD010000009.1, on the reverse strand, counting down.
TGTTTTCTGATAACCTCTTCAATGAGCGTAAGATTCGTCTCACACAAAAGCTTCAGCCTGTCATCGAAACCTCCGATACGGACAGCACGCATTTTGATCTGCTTGGCCGATTCCTCGCCGGATATATACAGTACGCTCGTTCCGGCCGAAGAAAGATTGCGTCCGACCTGCAAAAGGAGCGTCGATTTACCGATACCGGGATCTCCGCCTACCAAAACAAGGGAGCCCGGTACCATACCGCCTCCCAATACCCTGTCAAGTTCGGACAGCCCTGTTGTGATCCTCTCGAGATTTGCGAGGGATACATCCCCGATGCTGACCGGCTCGGGAACGCCCTGACTCGGACTGTGTGACCTGCCTGATTGCGCCGTCTTAACTACCGGCTCTTCCACGAACGTATTCCACGCCTTGCACGCGGGACACTGACCCATCCACTTGGAAGACTCGTATCCGCATTCGTTACAGAAAAACGCGGTGGAAGGTCGTCCTTTTGCCATTAACTATTCAACAACCTTTACGCTTATTTCTCCTTTACCTTCAAGTTCAACCGATAAACTGAGCTTTCCGCCGAGGTTGGTCCTGATCTTGCCGATGTCCTTACCGGCAACATTTACGCTGTATTCTGTATCTTCCTTAAGACCGATCGTTATCATCGCATCTTTGTCACCGCATACGACGAACGACACCCCGTCGGGACCTGTCGTAAAATCGTTGACGCTCGTTCCGGGCTCCGATTCGTATACGAACATCCCGTCGCGCTCAAGCTTTGTGAGCTCCTTGAAAGTCTTGACTTTGTAAAGGTTTCCCTCAACCTCAAAGTCCTCGAGCTTT
>JAEEJD010000084.1 GCA_016281675.1 Lachnospiraceae bacterium | reverse complement strand
TGATTTTCCAAGCCTTTCGAAAATGAAAGGAGATACACTTATTACAAGCGACGGAACGACACTTCTCGGTGCGGATGACAAAGCCGGAGTAAGTGAGATAATGACGGCACTCGAGATCCTGATAAAGGATGGAAAACCTCACGGACCTATCGCCGTGGCTTTCACACCCGATGAGGAGATCGGAGAAGGAGCCGATAATTTCGATGTAGTAAAGTTTGGTGCAGACTATGCATATACGGTTGACGGAGGGGATGTTAACTCGATCGAATACGAAAACTTCAATGCGGCGGATGCAAAGATAGTTATAAACGGAGTATCGGTTCATCCCGGAACCGCCAAGAACGTCATGATAAACGCGATAAATGTCGCACATGAACTTCATTCGATGATCCCGGAAAAATCAAGACCCGAGCATACGGAAGGATATGAGGGATTCTATCATCTGATGCATATCGAGGGCAGTTGTGACAGCGCAAATATGCACTACATTATAAGGGATCATGACAGACAAAAGTTTGAGGATATGAAGGCACTGATGAAAAAGTGTGCCGACAGTATCAATGACAAATACGGACAAGGTACGGTAGATCTGACCGTAACCGACAGTTATTACAACATGGCCGAGAAGATCAGACCGCATATGTTCCTTATCGAGGAAGCCAAAGAAGCGATCTCGGCAGAAGGGCTTGTTCCGGAAGAGGTTCCGATAAGAGGAGGCACAGACGGAGCGAGACTGTCCTATATGGGACTTCCGTGTCCCAATCTCGGTACCGGGGGTCTCAACTACCACGGGCCTTTTGAGTGTATCACGGCTGAGCGTATGGATAGGGCAACCCGCGTGATTCTGAATATAATATATGGTATAATGGAAAGACTATGAAATATTTGATCCTGGGTGCGGGATGTGCCGGCCTGACATTTGCAAATACACTTCTTGAGCATGGGGAAACAGAATTTCTTGTTCTCGAGGAAGGACCAAGAGCCGGAGGCCTGTGCCAAAGCACGGATGTTGACGGAAAGCCTTTTGATACGGGAGGCGGACATTTTCTTGATGTAAGGGATCCGAAAGTCACGGACTATGTATTCCGCTTTCTGCCTGAAGACGAATGGAATCTCTACGAAAGAGATTCGCGGATCGACCTTTACGGAGATATCATCGGAAGTCCGATAGAAGCGAACATCTGGCAGCTTCCCGAAGAAAAACAGAAGAGATATCTCGATGCGATAGAAGCAGCCGGCTGTAACAAAGGAACGGATAAGCCGGAAAGATTCACGGACTGGATCGAGTGGAAGCTTGGAAGCGCGATAGCCGAAGATTACATGTTCCCGTATAACAGGAAGATGTTCGGAGAGGATCTGGACAGTCTCGGAACATATTGGCTCGAAAAACTTCCGAATGTTTCATACGAGGAAACAAAGCTTTCGTGTATCAATCGCAGACCGTACGGGACACAGCCCGGACATGCGAAGTTCTATTATCCGAAGAAATACGGATACGGGGAAGCGTTCCTTCGTATGGCGGATGCGCTCGGTGACAGGATCCGGTATAACGAGAAAGTTGTCAGTCTGGATTACGATAACAGGATCGTAAACGGGACATACAAAGCTGACAGGATAATCGTTACGATCCCATGGAAGAGCATAGATGATCATATCGGTCTTCCGGAAGAACTGATCGGGGATATCAATGCTCTTAAGTACAGTTCGATAGTAACGCAGTATGAGTCCGAGAATCTTGATACAAAGGCACACTGGATATATTATCCGGATCCGGACAAAGCGTATCACAGGATACTGGTACGTCATAACTTCTGTCCCGGATCAAAGGGATACTGGACGGAGACTAACCTGACAAGATTCGATGCGAACGAAGCAGACCGGACAGGAAAGACTTATTTTGTTAATGAACACGCCTATCCTCTTAATACAATAGGCAAACAGGAATTGATGAAGGGATTCCTCGAATACACTTCATCAAAAGATATATACGGACTCGGACGCTGGGGCGAATGGCAGCATTACAATTCCGATGTTGTAATGAAGCGTGCTATGACATCGGCTGAGGAGTTTATTGGTGGTTGATAGATGAATCGAATACGTGATCATTTCAGTGAAGAATTAAACAGATATAAGTTTATCGCACTTCTTATCTTTATCGGAGTCATTACACTGCTTGCATGGCAGAGCGATGACAGTTATCACGCCTATATCATGGCGAAGAATCTCGTGGACGGCAATGGATTTGTATATAACATCGGACAGCGCTCGAGCGCATCCACATGTCCGCTTTATACACTTGTTATCGCGGCGGGTTATTTTATCATACGCGACATGTTCTTTGTATCGCTTCTGATAAACATCGTCTTTTCCACGCTTGCGTTTAACATACTCCTGCGCGGGTTTGCAAAGACAAAGAAGCAGATAATATTCTGTCTGATCGTTACTCTCGGATCCGTCAGTTTTGTAAGCTATACGACATCGGGCCTTGAGAACAGCATGCTGTTCTTCCTCGGGGCACTTTTTGTGAATATATATTTAAGTCACGAACGATATGATGCATCGTCCATGATCAAGCTTGCCGTGCTCGTAGCGCTTATTGCAATGACGAGAATGGATGCGGTCCTGATCTTTGCACCGATGGCTCTCTATGTATATCTTGCAAAAAGAGATGCGGTCTCGTTCGGAAAGGCTGTGCTTCTCGGTATTCTCGGACTTCTTCCGTTTGTTTTGTGGGAGATATTTGCGACATTCTATTTCGGATTTCCGTTCCCGAATACCGCATATGCAAAGCTCGGAACGAATTTTCCCCTGAGGGATTATCTGATAAGAGGTGCCAGATATTATCTGAATGCCGCCATATGCGATCCGATAATTCTGATAGTTCCGCTGTTCGTATTTCTTGCCGCACTTTCGGTCAAAAAGGGTCAGTACATCGCATGTATGATCGGACCGGTCATATACGGATTCTATCTGTTGTTCATAGGCGGAGACTTCATGATGGGAAGACACTTTACGCTTATGTTCCTCGTATCGCTCATCTGTTATATGGATATCAAAAACCGTGAATTCTCGGAACTCGGCCGCGGAGCGTCTTTTCACAAAACGTTTGTATGTTTTGCGGTTGCGGCGGTTGTATTTTCCGCAACGTCGCATGTGATCACGGATCAATTCCTGTTCGGCAGAACGTTCGGGTCTCCGATCTCGGATGAGAGAGCCGGATACTTTACGACATCAAGTCTGTTCAATAATATTTACTCCCTTATCAAGACAGGAGATCTGTGCATTCAGAACACCTGGAACGATGAGAGTGTTAAGGAGCTCAGGGACAACGGGATGAAGGGCGGCATACTTGAGAGCGTTCCCGGGATCACGAAATATTACAACAACGATCTGTATCTGAACGATCTGTATGCGCTCGGTGATCCGTATCTTGCGCATCTGCCTGCGGTTAAAGAAAAGGGCTGGAGGATCGGACATATGTGGCGTGAGGCTCCGCTCGGTTACAGGAACCTTGTCAGATATGAATGGGGAACCGGGGCGATCAAAAACGATGATGCCAAGGAATACTATGAGATCATAGATGAGATCACGAGGGGCCCTCTTTTTGATAGTGAAAGAATAATAAAAGTCATAAATATCAATCTCGGAAAATACGATTACCTTATCGACAATTACAGGGAATCACTTGATGAAAACGGAAGGGTGATCATAGAGGACAATATAACGGATGATACAATAGCAGGCTTTGGGGAGTAGGATTCTTTTCAAAAAAGGAGGAAACTACGATGAACGATACGGAAAAAAAGGAAAACGATCAACTCAAATGGCATCATTATCTGATAGCCATCCTGTTTGTTCTTGTCGGTGCGGTCTTTATCGTTTACAAACAGATCGACATTCCGATGATCTGCAAAGTATTCTCGATCGTATTTGCGATAGCCGGGATAATATCGATACTGTCATATTGTATTAAAGATGTGGCCGTCGGCTACTATCGTCTTGATCTTGTGTACGGGCTTATGGCACTTGTTGCGGCACTTCTGTTCTTCACGAATCAAGACTCGATAGGTGACTATTTTTCCGTGATCGCCGGAATCATCCTGATCGGAAACGGAGTGATCAAGCTTCAGCATTCCATCGATATGAAGAGGATCGACAGAAAGATGAAGAAGATCACGGAAGCGTGGCTCGT
>JAEEJD010000083.1 GCA_016281675.1 Lachnospiraceae bacterium | reverse complement strand
ATGGAACCTTCAGCCCCACCGGCACCGATTATCGTATGAACCTCATCCATGAAAAGAAGGATATTGCCTTCGGTTGTAACCTCGCTTATAACGCGCTTTATCCTCTCCTCAAACTCTCCCCTGTATTTGCTGCCGGCAACCATTGCCGAAAGATCGAGCGTCAAAAGTCTCTTATCCGCAACCGTATCGGGAACTGCGCCGTCAACGATGCGCTGCGCGAGTCCTTCGACGATCGCTGTCTTTCCCACACCGGGCTCACCGATCAGACACGGATTGTTCTTCGTGCGTCTGGAAAGAGTCTGTATCATTCTTGTTATCTCAACATCGCGGCCGATGACGGGATCGAGCTTTCCTTCGGCGGCAAGCGCGGTAAGATCGCGGCTGTATCTGTCTATCAGCATTCCCTGTCCGTTATCGGAATGTCTTGCCGCAGCTTTGATCTGTTCTTTGTAATCCTCGAGATTCTCACCCATCGCAACGAGTGTATCCGCGAACAGTTTCTGAGGATTGACCGACAGTGTGTTAAGCAGGCGAAGTGCCAGATTGTCCGCATCGGATATTATGGCAAGAAGCAGGTGCTCGGTTCCGATCTCCATCGAATCGAATGATTCGGCAAGTTCCTGAGCAAGATCAAGTATCGACTCGACCTTGGGTGTAAAACCCTCTCTTTCCTTTTTCGCGACATTTCCGGGGAGTGCTATCTGTTCATCGATCAAGCCGGTGATCTTATCCTCGGTTATATCGTTTGCCTGCAGGACCATCGCGGCTACACCGCTCTTTTCGACACAAAGTGCGAGAAGAAGATGTTCGCTTCCCACGTAGCCGTGCTTCATCGAAGCCGAAAGCTTCTTTGCCAGTTCAAGTACGGCCCAGGCTTTTTCCGTATATTTGCGTGACATATGTATCTCCTTTTATGTTCAGTTAAGGTCCAGGAATTCAAACTGGAAGTCTTCATCGAGATCGAGTTCGTCGGTCTTGCCGGCTATGAACTGTTGCTGCTGTCTCAGGTTCTCCTGCTCTTCTCTCTCTTTTTCTATCCTGCGCTGTTCCTCGATCCTCTGCTGCTGTTCGAAGAGTCTTCTCTGCTTCTCTCTCTGATCTTCCTCGTGTACGGCATGAGGCTTTTCCGTCTCCTCGGGCATGACCACTTTCTTTCTCGGAGGCAGGGGTTTTCTCTTAACTTCCTCCTCCATCATATCACTTTCGTCATCTTTTACCACTTCCATGCTCTCGGTCATGTATTTGGGAGGCTTGCTCTTCTTCATCGGAGCGATCTTCACATCCTCATCGCGGTCCTTTTCGAACGCGCTCCAATCCATCGGAGTAGCTTCCTCGTAACCCTTTGCCCTTCTCTTTGCGGCTTTCTTCTCTTCCTTCAGTCTCCACTTCTCTTCACGGGCGAGTTCTCTTTGTTCTCTTCTCGTAAGGGGACGCGAGTACATTTCTTCCTCATCATCGTCTTCGTCATCATCCTCTTCTTCGTCTTCGTCGTCCTCGTCGTCTTCCTCGTCCTCGTCGTTTACATCTTCTTCCTCATCGTCCTCTTCGTCTTCCTCGTCTTCATCTTCCTCGTCTTCGTCGTCTTCTTCGTCGGACATTGAACGCCCGACAAGGGAAGCTGCCGTTACAGCACCCGGAGCCGCTCTTCTGGGCTGCTCTTCTTCCTCGTCTTCCTCTTCATCTTCGTAGTATCCGTCTTCATAGATGGCATCAAGTTCATCGGCATAATCACGAAGCTTGACCGCAAGAATGATAACGACAACAAGAAGAATGATCGCAAAAGGTGCGCATACGAGCACGAGAATAGACTGAATGTTGTGAGGAATGTATTCGTCAAGAAGTCCTGCCGAATCGGAATCCGCATCAGCTTCCTCTCCTTCCGGAGATTCATCCGAAGCACCCTCACCCACAATGAACCTCTGGTATGTTCCCTCGTTCTTGTCGTATCTGTACCAGCCTTTGTTACCTTCGGAACTTACCGCATATACGAGGAAGAAATCGGACGGATTGATACCGTTTTCCGTCATAGCCGCAGTTCCCGCCGCAACGCTTTCCTCCATGAACGCGGTAAGTGTCTGGCCGTTCCATTCAAGAACCGCCTTCGTGTATCCGGCCGGGATAGGTCCTTCACAGTCGGACAAAACGATGATGAAACGATTTTCGATCCCCTGGATCATTCTGAAATCACTCATCTCTCCGGTCGCTGAATCGTATATCATGAACTTTCCGTCGGCACCCGATGAATCTGTTGTGTACAGGAGCGTCATGTCTCCCATATCAAACTTCGCGCACTCGACGGTCTGTCCGTTGTAATCGATCGTGTCCTTGTGGAAAAGGATCGGCATGAACTCATCGGCAAAAACATTCTGGATCGATCTTCCCTCGCCTATATCGATACTGCCGGATGCAACGCCCGTTGATGTGAGATCATCTCCGGCAGCTGCGGCTGTATCTTCACCGTTAACGGATATCGTGACGCTTGCGCTCTCCGGTCCCGCCGCATCTTCAGCGGTAGCCGAAACCGTGACCGAAGCATCGCCGCCGGAAAGAGTCGTAAACTCCACCGTCGCTTTCTTGTCCTTGAAAGTGACAAGTCCGCCTCCGCCTCCGCCGTATTCGACCGAGCATGTCTCGAAATTAAGGCGTCTTGCATCAAATTCGACCTGTATATCGGGCGGAACGTTGCCGTCTCCGACCTTAGCCGCATCGACCGTGACAACGATCTTATCACCGATCTCACACGTTTCCTTATCGCTCGTTACGACAAGTCCTTCCGCATACACATTCTTCGTCCCGGCAAAAACGGTTATCGCAAATGCCGTAATGATCCCGAGTGTCCTTGCAAGATTCTTCATGTTTCTACCTGCCTTCTTTTCTTTTTGATCCTTTTATCTGTTGACTGTTATCGTGTAAGTCTTGACCGCACCGTTCTGAGCTTTGCAGCTTACGTAGAGCGTATTTGCTCCGGGTTCGATCTCGTATGTTCCCGTTCCTCCGACCGATGACGATGAGCACACAGCCGTTGCCTTTATCTCAACCGTTTCCGTGTCGGAATCAACGTTTACCGTATACTTGTCCGTTACACCCGAGAATGCCGGCGACAGGTCGCCTCCGCTTACCGTAAGAGTTGCAAGGTAAGTGTTCGGGTTTGAATCCGAGGTCGGCTTCTGGCAAAGTGTGTCAGGCATGTTCCTGTAATACGGTATCCTGAACGTGAGCACTTCGTCGTCGCCCAGGTACGCCAGCTGCAGTCTCGAGCTCTCCGAAGAAGCCGCCTGGATATTTGACATATACTGATGAGAATACAGCGTATTCTCTTTGTTAACAACATTGAATTTCTGGAAGTACAATGTATTCTGTCCCTTTGAGACATATTTCTCGGACAGATACTTTGCTCCGCCGTATATCGCCTTTGCTCTCGTATTCCACGGGCGCGCATATTCCTCATCGCTGCCCTTTGCGTATATCAGGCCGTTGATCGTTGCGCTCCTTCCGCTGTAAGCATATGCGCCCACATTGAAGAAGTTGAAGTAGTTCTCGTATCCCGAAACTTTACCCGAGCAGCTCTGGCTCGTTCCCTTGACGCCCATCTCCTGGAGTGCACGTCCCGCAAGAAGATAGGGGCTGACTCCGGTCTGTTCGCCCACTTCCCTGAACTTGTCGGCATAGGTGTATGTTGCGCCGTCGGTATCCGTTACCTCTCCGCTCATAAACGTTCCGGCCAGCATCTTCGATACGCTTCCCGATGTCTGTGAGTCGGAATAGTCGAGCTTTTCAAACATGTATATACCGCTCTCGTTGAGGAAATTCCTCGGATCCATGTAGTATGCGATAAGTTCCGGCGATGCCGAAGCCCAGCTTCCGCCGTCGAATGTGTACCACTGGTTGCTCGCTTGGTTGTATGCCTGAGGAGCCGTTGATTTCCACGATGCGATCGAATTCTTCGATACGAGATTCTTACCGACCGATGACTCAGCCTTAAGCGCATCGGCCCATTCAAGGCCCGTATCAACCGTTTCAAACTTCCACTCGGGATGCTTTGCGTGTATCGCACGGAGTGAGTTCTTGTAACTCTCGGGCAGGTCCTCGATAGACTCCTCGAAGTCCTCGCTTCCCTTCGGAGCCTCTTCCCGACCGCCTTCCGCGCGAACGACAAGGTCGGATCTGACATACCCTTCCTTCTCGCTTCCCAAATATGAAAAAGACACCTGGTACCAGGTGTAGTTATCGCTTCCCGATGTTTCTTTGCTGATGGTCAGCGGGTGTCCCGATGACAGCTGACAGACCACATTGCCGTCAACCGGCGATTGTCGGATCCTCACCCCCACCCCCTTTATGGAGGCGGAGCCTTCCGCGGGCCCGGTGTTGTCGCTCACCGTTTTTGTTGTGCCCCCGGAATTGGTTGATGTATTCGTACTTGTTCCGGTACTTGCCGTGTTCGTCGTTCCGGAATCGCTTCCCACTATCGTCTGGACTGTCTGAGTGACTTCTTTGACTTCTTTGGTCACCGTGACATAATCCCTGGCTATGTATCCGCTGACGCTCTTACCCTGAACCGTGGCCTCGACCTTTATCCATTCCCTGTCGGGTGCTTTCTCTACGCCCACAAGCTTAAGCTCGCATCCCGAGCTTACGGTTCCCACTATATTTCCGGCAATGCTCGCGCTGCTCCTGATCCTGACGTTCGTGCCCTTTACGAGACCCGATCCGGGTTCTATCGTTTTGGTTGAACCGGCCGATGACGTCGATGCACTCGTCGTTGTGCTCGCGGCTGCGGTTGTTGTTGCGGCTGCCACAGCGGGTGCCGTCGTCTGTACCTGAGACGTCTTATTAATAAGGTCGCTTCTTACGAACCCTGTCTGATCTCCCTTTTTGACCTGGTACCATATCTGTCCGTCGCTTGCTTTTCCTTCCGCAAGGATCGTTACACTCGATCCGTCATCAAGATATGTAACGACGCCGGAACCTACGGATGCGTCTTTCCTCATCCTGACGTATGTACCTTTGACCGTACCGGTTCCGGTTGATGCCGTTGCGGTCTTTGCCGTTGATGTCTGGGCTGCGGCGGTAGCCGCAGATGCGGTTGCAGTTGTTTGCTGCGTCTGTGATTTTCCCGTAAGGGAATCACTGACGTTTACCTTCTTATCCGATTTCGTCACAAGATCGGAACGGATGTAGCCGGTTGACGTACCTACGGCTACCTTGTACCATGTCTTGCCGTCTTTACCTTTTTCTTCACCGAGGATCGCAACTTCGTTGCCTGAGGAGACACAGAACGAAACGGCCGACTGAGCCGAAGCGGCTGATCTTACGAATCCGCTCTTGGCTTTGACCGTTCCGGATGATACGGTTGCACTGTATGCAGTTACGGGGAACAAGACTGCCAGACTCTGCGATACGAGTATCACAGACAGCATCCCCGTGACAATACGACGTTTCATAATATACCTATCCCCTTTAAGTATATTCTGACCCCTTATTAATTATTTATACGCAATCGACCTGGCAGGTCAATCGCATTCCCTCAGTAACAATAATACCTTTCCAAATAATTTATGTCAACCCAAAAATTAAAAAAACCGCTATCTTTTGAATCTGTACTCCCCTTTATCAAGATGAATTGACTTCACATACCCCTGCATCGACTGCTTCTTGGCACCGCTTGCCTTCTTCTCCTCCTCAACCCTCTTATTGACTACGCGCGCACACTCGGGGCAGTATCTTCCGCTTCTGATCGGGGCATTGCATATCTCACAGGTCATCATTACGGCCGAACCGGCTGCTATCTCAAGACGCTCCTCTTTAAGGAACTGCCTGATGGTATCCATGGCAACACCGGTCTCCCTCGAAACCTGGGCCTGGGTCGCACCGGCATGTGCCTCAAGATAATTGCGGACCACTCCGAAATCATCGTACATGGTGAACCCGCATTCGCTGCACTTGTACTCTCCCACCCCTTTGTAATCGGGATTGGCCTTTCCGCATTTAGCGCAGACGCGCGGAACATGGTAATCTTTAAACACAAGAACGTCGTCTTCGTTCATACTCTGTTATCCCTCTGTGTTCAATCTCTATTCTCTATTTGCAGACCGAAGCCGCAATATCGTTTCTCATATACTTATTGGCAAAATCTATCCACCCGGTTGCCTCGTATGCCTTCTTCCTTGCTTCGGGAACATCTTTGCCGAGTGCCGTGATACCGAGTACTCTTCCGCCGTTTGTGACTATGTTGTCGCCGTCAAACTTAGTTCCCGCATGGAAGCAGAAATAATCGTCTTTGCCGTCGAAAGCATCAAATCCCGTGATCGGAAAACCTTTCTCGTAGTGTTCCGGATAACCGTCGCTTGCAAGAACAACACAAACCGCCGCCTGATCCGAAAACTTCAGATCGATATCGGAAAGCTTACCGTCTATGCAGGCATTCATGACATCCGTGATATCGTTCTCAAGTCTCGGAAGTACAACCTGCGCTTCGGGATCTCCGAATCTGGCATTGAACTCGAGCACCTTCGGTCCGTCTTCCGTCAGCATAAGGCCGAAGAAGATCACGCCGCGAAAAGGTCTTCCCTCCGCAGCCATTGCATCGACCGTAGCCTGATAGATGTGCTTTTGGCAGAAGTCATCAACATCCTTTGTATAGAAAGGACTCGGAGAGAAATTACCCATTCCTCCTGTATTGAGCCCTTCGTCATTGTCCTTTGCGCGCTTATGATCCTGTGCGCTTGACATCGTTTTGATCGTTTTGCCGTCGACAAACGAAAGTACAGAAACTTCACGGCCCGTCATGAACTCTTCGACAACGACCTTATTACCGCTCTTGCCGAACTTCTTATCGATCATGATAGTGGAGATTCCCTCTTTTGCCTCCTCAAGAGTATTGCAGATCAGAACTCCCTTACCGAGTGCGAGTCCGTCGGCCTTAAGCACGATCGGCATCTTTGCGCTCTCAAGATAGGAAAGTGCGGCTTCCGGATCTTCGAACGTCTCGTATGCCGCTGTGGGAATACCGTATTTCTTCATAAGGTCTTTGGAGAACGCTTTGCTTCCTTCGAGGATCGCGGCATTGCCAGCGGGTCCGAACGTTCTGATACCCTTTTTCTCGAACTCGTCCACTATCCCGCCTACGAGAGGATCGTCGGGACCTATTATCGCAAGGTCGATATTCTTCTCTTCGGCAAACGAAGCAAGCGCATCAAATTCCATGACGCCTATCGGAACACACTCGGCAACTGATGCTATTCCGGCGTTTCCGGGTGCGCAGTATATCTTATCAACCTTCTTCGACTTGGCTACCGCCGTTGCGATGGCATGCTCTCTGCCGCCGCCTCCCACTATGAGAACTTTCATTATTTTCTTCCTCCTGGATATGTTTCGTTCGGAATTACGAATTATGCCTGTCGGCGATCTCTTTTATGGCCTTCGGAAGTATTACCCACTCCGCCTGTTCCATGACACGTTTCTGCAAAGTCTCGGGCGTGTCACCGTCCTCGATGTACACCGCCTTCTGAAATATTATCGGGCCGGTATCGGTTCCCGCATCCACATAATGAACCGTGGCTCCGGTAACCTTGACTCCGCGCGCGAGTGCAGCTTCATGAACCTTGAGCCCGTAGAAACCGTCTCCGCAAAATGAAGGTATGAGCGACGGGTGGATGTTTATTATCCTGCCTTCAAAAGCTTCTATAAAGTTTGCCGGAAGAACAACCAGAAATCCCGCAAGAACGACAAGATCGACTCCGCGCTCCGACAGGAACTTTGCCAGATAAGCACCGTAGGCATCCTTGCTGTCATAATCCTTCGGGCGTATACACACGGCATCTATGCCATGTTCTTCGGCACGCTTTAGCGCATACGCATCGCTCTTGTTGGATATGACACAGTCGATCGTAACACCGGGAAGCTTCCCCGCCTCGGACGCATCGATTATCGCCTGCAGATTCGTGCCGCCTCCGCTGACCATTACCGCGATATTCAGCATAAGGTCACTCCTTTGTCTCCCGAAATGATCTTACCGATGACAGTCGCCTT